>JADGCV010000022.1 GCA_015228815.1 Magnetococcales bacterium
GGCCGGATATATGGGTGCAACTCTTCCTTCACTATCGATGAAATTTCCTCTCGCATCTGCGGGGTGGACCATATATGGGGGATTGCCCCCAGGGTTTTGACTTTGTTTTTGACTTTGTTTTTTTTTCCACGCGCCATTTCACCAATCATCATCTTCCATGCACTTTTCCCTGGCGTTTTCTCCCTGTCCCAACGACACCTTTCTGTTCGGCGCCATTGCCCTGGGTCTGGTCCAGTATCCGGAGACGGACTGGAAGGTCCATCTGTTGGATATTGAAACATTGAATCGATCCGCACTCGATGGGTCTTTCGATGTCACCAAACTTTCGGTACACGCCTGGATGTCGGCACGGCATCAATACACACTTTTGCATATCGGCGGCGCCTTTACCGACAGCGAAGGACCGGTCGTGGTCGCCAACCGTCCATGCACCATACAAGACCTTGCCGGTCGGCGCCTGGTATTTCCGGGACGGTATACCACCGCCTATCTGTTGTACCGCATGCTGGTCCCAGGCGAGGGAGACCATCATTTCCTCCCCTACGACCGGATCGCCCCGGCAATCGCCTCGGGAGCATTCGATGCCGGGGTCATCATTCATGAAACCCGGTTTACCTTCGCCGACCACGGCCTCGAACACGTTCTGGACCTGGGTCGGTGGTGGCGGCAAGAAACCGGTCTGCCCCTTCCTTTGGGGTGTTGCGCCATCCGTTCCTCGTTGCATGCCGAATGGGGACATGCGGTGGAAACCCTCATGAAACAAAGCCTTTCCCTGGCCCGTCATGGAAGTTCCGACCTTGAGGACTACATGCGCCGGCATGCCTGTGAAATGGCCCCCGAGGTATTGGATCGTCATGTGCGACTTTTTGTCAACCGGTATACCGAGGATTTTGGCGACAGGGGTTGGATGGCGCTTTGTGAATTGGAGTCTCGGGCACATCGCGCGGGGTTGCTTTCATGAACCCCATGAACGTTGGCTGGATCTTTGCCGCCCGTTGGGAGGCTTCTCCTTTTCTGCGGCGAAAATCGGCCCTGAAAGTTGCCGACGCCCCATTTCCACTGTACCGCATGGAATCAGAAGAAGCCGTTTCCTGGGCCATTGTGACCGGAATGGGACCCGAGGCTGCCCGTGCGGGAACCTGGGCGTTGATCGAGAAATGCGAACCCCAGGGAATCGTCAATGCAGGTTTGGCTGGAGGATTGACGCCCGAGATGACGATCGGGTCGAAAATCAAGGTGACCCATGCCTCATTGATCGACACGGATCGACCCTTGTCACCTGTTTTCTGGTATGGTCGCGAGAATCCAGGGAAACCGGAGGCTTCCTTTGGTGCCGCCCGGAAGGAAAAAAGGTTGTTGACCGTCACGGAACCGGTGTTCGATACCCGTTTGCGAACAACGCTTTCCCAGTGGGGCGACCTGGTGGACATGGAAGGGGCGGCGATTGTCGCGGTCTGTCATGAAGCGGAAATTCCCTGCACCCTGATCAAACTGATCAGCGACCTGGCGGACGATGGCGCCAGGAAAGGGTTGCAGGAAAACATGAAAACCCATTGTCGTCTTCTGGCCGATCTCCTGGAACCCTTGTCCCCCGACGAACTGGAAATGAATCCATGGAAACCCATACATCCAACCGCCTGAATCGGACCGAAGCATGGACCCTGATCGTCCAATCCCGGGAAGACCACTGGTCCACCGTGGGGACGCTGGCCCACGGGCAACGCCTTGATCGTCATGGGAAAACAACGACCTACGTCCATAATCTGCATGTCAATCCTTCCAATATCTGCCATGCCGGATGCAAGGTGTGTCGGTTTGGCGTATCTCCCGGTTCCTCAAAGGGATATGTTCTTGGTTTACCGGAAATTCTTGACCGGGTAGCCGAGAGTGAACCGGATGAGGTTCATATTGTCGGTGGTTTGAACGACATGTGGAACCTTGCCCGTTCTCTGGAACTGGTCGGAGCTTTGCGACGGTGTCATCCGCGCATGACCATCAAGGGATTCACTGCGGTCGAGATCGACTGGTTCGCCCGGAACACGGAACTACCGGTAGCGGTGGTCCTGGAGCGGTTGCAAAAGGCAGGACTCGATGGTTTGCCGGGGGGCGGGGCGGAACTGTTTTCCGAGAACATACGTAAACAATTGTTCCCCAACAAAATATCATCGGAACGATGGCTCCAGATCCATGAGACGGCGCATCGTTTGGGCCTGTTCAGCAACGCGACCATGCTTTGTGGGCTGGGGGAAGGGTGGATGGAGCGGATCGATCATTTATTGGCGTTACGTGATCTTCAGGATCGGACGGGTGGATTCACGGCGTTCATTCCATTGACGAGACAGTTTTCCAATCCTGCCGATTCCCGGTCCTTATCTCCTTTGGAAAACCTGGCGATCATCGCCATGTCTCGTTTAATCTTGGACAATATTTCGCACATCAAGAGCTATTGGCCGATGATGGGGATTGAGACAGCGGCGGTGGGGTTGTCCTGGGGGGCGGATGACATGGACGGGGTCATTGGCCAGGAACGCATTGCCCACGCGGCGGGGGCCGATACCCCGGCGGGCCTGACACCAAAAGCGTTGAGGGCGATCATTCGCGGAGCGGGGTTTGATCCCGTGCGAAGGGATGGTCGGTTTCAATTGTTGAAAAATTATTGAAAAAAAAAAGGGGTCTGGGGGATTGCCCCCAGGGTTTTGTTTTTGACTTTGTTTTTCCACGCGCCATTTCACCCGAAGCGAATTTCCGCGGTTTTTGCGGAAATTCGCGCAGGCGCGCGCCCTTGTCCTGGTCTTTTCGCGGTTTTTGCGAAAAGACCAGGACACATTGCAAGTTTCCAGGCTGCACAACCAGCAGTGCGTTTGCCCTTCTTCGCAAAAACCGCGAAGAAGGGCAAACCAAGGCGCGCGCCTACGCAAGATTCCCGCAAAAACCACGCGGGAATCTTGCTTCGGGTGAAATGGCGCGTAAAAAACAAAATCAAAAACAAAATCAAAAACAAAATCAAAACCCTGGGGGCAATCCCCCAGACCCCTTTTTTCTTTCAATAATTAAACCCGGGGGTACCTGGGGAGTTACTCAAAATCAAAAACAAAGTCAAAAACAAAGTCAAAACCCTGGGGGCAATCCCCCAGACCCCTTTTTTCTTTCAATAATTAAACCCGGGGGGGTGCCTGGGCAGTTACCCTTTTTTCAATAATTTTTTCCCTGGAACACCATCATGCGTCTCGAACCCGCCATCGGAATCGTCCCCTATCTGAACATGCGTCCCTTTGTCCTGATCCCCCCCCCCCCCCCGGATGCCACCAGGTATTGCGGACACCGCAACAAATGATCCAGGAATTGTCACATGGTAAACTGATCGCGGGAGCGATTCCCGTTGGCGGATTACATCTTGTTCCTCAAGATAAATTTGAATTATTAAACTTTGGCCTGGCCGCTCGTGGCCCGGTACGGAGCGTCGCCCTCTTCTCCAGAATCGCCTTTGACGCATTTTCATCACAATCCACCGTTCGTATCACCACGGAATCGGTCTCTTCCGTCCGCCTCCTGTCACTCCTCTGGAAAATGCGAACACATCATCCCGGAATCCCCACCCTCGCCACCCCGGAAGATACCCCCGATGGCGAACTCCTCATCGGAAACGCCGCCCTCATCCGCCAACGACACGGAAACGATCAATTCATTACCGATCTGTCACAGCGCTGGTTCATCAATACCCAACTTCCATTCGTCTTCGCCCGCTGGGTCATGGCATCTACCATCAATCCACAACAGAAAAATGACATCCACTCCTGGCTGTCGGAAATCGACGCCCGACGCGAAGAACTGCTGCAACAAACCGCATACGAACCCAATAACCTCATGCCCCCACAGGAAATCCTCTCCTACCTGAAGCACATCTCCTGGAAACTCGGTCCGGAAGAGGAAGCAGGTCAACATCACTTTCTCAACACATGGAAACAATTGGGCAACGAACCCGTATTCCAGGAAAGAAGCTACAAAAATATATAAGGAACAATATGTTATCAAAAGAAAACACCACCCCACCGGAGAAACCGGTTGTTCCAGAGATCCATTCCCGAGAACGGCTCAACCGGACCCAGGCCCTGGAATTCTTGACCCGATCCCCCCTTGGCGAACTCATGCGCCAGGGATTGGCAATGCGAAAACACCTCCATCCCGGCAATGAAGTCACCTGGGTATTCGATACCAATCCCAACCATACCAATATCTGTCACACCCGGTGTTCCTTCTGCGCCTTCTGGCGTGATGAAAAGGACGGTTATCGCCTGACCACGGAAGAACTCATACAAAGATTGACCCCAGCTGTTTCCCAAGGGGCGACCACAGTACTGATTCAAGGGGGGCATGATCCCGCCCTGACCCTGGACGACTGGGTCGCCCTCATTCGGGCCATCGTTTATGCCTTCCCCCAGATCCATCTGCATCCGTTCAGCCCTCCCGAAATTCTGTTCATGGCCCAACAGGAGGAAACAACCGTCGAACATGTCCTGAAAACACTGTGGGATGAAGGCATTCGCACCATCCCCGGCGGCGGTGCGGAAATTCTTGCGGATTCCGTTCGACAACGAATCTCTCCCGCCAAATGCCGTGCCGATGAATGGCTCGACCTCATGGAATCGGCCCACGGAATGGGATTCAAGACGACCGCGACCATGATGTACGGTCACATCGAAACCGCCGAAGACATCGTGGATCACCTGTTGTCCCTCCGTTCCCTTCAAGAACGAACAGGCGGATTTTCATCATTCATCCCCTGGTCGTTCAAACCAGGCACAACCCCCCTGGGACGGCAGATCCGGCAACCAGCCCCGGCCATCGATTATCCACGCCTGATTGCGCTGGCGCGGCTGGTGCTGGATAACATTCCCCACATTCAAAGTTCATGGTTCAGCGAAAACATGCGTGCCGGGCAACTGGGCCTTCTGGCGGGGGCCGACGATTATGGCGGGTTGTTGTTCGAGGAAAACGTTCTTGACCAGGCAGGGCACGCCCCGAAAAACGATAAAAACCGAATTCTCGACAGCATCCGGGCCATGGGATTCCAACCGGTCCAACGGGATGGTTTCTACCGACCGATCAACTGAAACAAAAAATACCCGTCATGGATCAATATTCAGGCTTTTCCCCCGCCAGGGCACCATGAAACGCCCGTTGAAATGCGGTAAACCCCTTGCGACGGATGGCATCCTTCATGGCGCGGGTCAAATCGAGATAAAAATGAAGATTGTGCAACGTCATCAGGCGCATGCCCAGGATTTCGCGACCGATATACAGGTGTCGCAGATAGGCGCGACTGTAGTGGCGGCAGGCATCGCAACCACAACAAGGATCGATCGGTCCCGGATCGTCACGATTTTCGGCCCGCTTGATATTGAATGGTCCCTTCCGGGTAAACAACTGTCCATTGCGTGCATTCCGGGTCGGCAACACGCAATCGAACATGTCCACGCCAAGCGCCACGGCATCGACGATGTCTTCCGGTTTGCCCACCCCCATGAGATAACGGGGTTTTTCGCTGGGCAACAATTGTGGGGCATAGGACAGGACCGCCATCATCGTCGCCCGTGACTCCCCTACCGACAACCCCCCGATGGCATATCCGTCGAACCCCAGATCCACCAGTCCCGCCGCCGATTCACGCCGCAACGACTCATCGCTGCCCCCCTGCATGATGCCAAACAGGGCACGATCCGATTTTTCCGGATCGCGGGCCGACTTGCACCGTGCGCCCCACCGCAATGACAGAGCCATGGCCGCGGCCACCCGCTCCCGCGGGGCATCGCCCGCAGGACATTCATCCAACTGCATCATGATGTCGGACCCGAGAGTTTCCTGCACCCGGATCGCCTCCTCGGGACTCAGGAAATGCCTTGAACCATCGATATGGGAGTGAAACAAGGCCCCCTCTTCGCTGATACGGCACAGAGGCCCGAGACTGAATACCTGATAGCCGCCCGAATCGGTCAGAATCGGCCGCTGCCAGTTCATGAACCGGTGCAAACCTCCCAGACGGGCAATGCGTTCGGCCCCAGGCCGCAAGAACAGATGGTAGGTATTGGCCAGGACGATCCTGGCCCCCAGGTTCTCCAGTTCCCCCGGAGTCATCGCCTTGACCGTCGCCTGGGTCCCCACGGGCATGAAGATCGGGGTTTCGACGATTCCGTGGGCCGTGTGCAGCCGACCCAACCGGGCGCCGCAGGGATCGGTGGCAATGGATTCGAAAGAAAAAGGGGAACTCATCGGATTCCATGCACGATTCGAGGATGGGTCATGGTCATGGCACGTCTTCTTGTTTTTCAGGCCCGCTCGGGCCACACCAGTGATGCGTCGCCATAGGAATAGAATCGATAACCATGCGCCATGGCATGCGCATAATCACGGTCCAAACGGCCAAGCCCGGCAAAAGCCGCGACCAACAATAAAAGACTCGATCGTGGCAAATGAAAGTTGGTGATCAAACCATCGACGACATGGAACTCATCTCCCGGTTGGAGAAACAGGTTGGTCTCCCCCTGCCAGGGATGAAGCCCGCCCAGACGACGGCGGACACTCTCCAAGGTTCGCACCACGGTTGTCCCGACGGCGACCACCCTTCCCCCCCCCTTTTTGGTCTCCTCGATGGCCGCCACCGTCTCCAGCGAAAGACGGCACCATTCCGCATGAAGTGTTCGTCCCGAAATCGCTGTCCCGCGCAAAGGTTGAAAGGTTCCCAACCCCACATGCAACGTCGTCCATGCGCAACCGATGCCACGTTCCTTCAACGACTGGAACAATTCCGTGGTAAAATGCAACCCCGCCGTTGGCGCCGCCACCGCCCCGGCATGACGGGCAAAAACGGTCTGGTAGCGTTCGCGATCACCACGATCGGGATTCGGCGCGATATAGGGCGGCAACGGCACCTGGCCGTGGCGCTCCAATACCTCTTCAACCGACCGGCCAGGGTGATGCAGCAATACCCTGAAACCCGCCTCGGTCCGGTCCGTGACGACAACCTCGAAATCCGCGCCGACGATGACCCGTTGTCCCGATGAAATTTTCTTGTTGCTCTTGACCAATGCCTCCCAATGGCCCACCTCTTCCAGGGGACGCAGCAGAAAAACCTCCATGTGACCGCCGGTCGGCTTTTTTCCCGACAATCGGGCCGGAATGACCCGGGTATCGTTGAATACCAGAAGATCACCAGGATCGAGGAGAAGCGGCAGGTCGCGAACCATACGGTCCCCAACCCCCTCCCGATGACTCACCAGCAGACGGGCCGCATCCCTCGGGGATGCCGGCGTCTGGGCAATACGCTCCCGCGGAAGATCATAATCGAAGCGATCCAGATCCAACGGAGCGGAAAAATCAAACACGGATCGATCCATGGATCATGAACGCCACCTCCGTCACCATTGATTTCATGGATCGTTGACCTTGCGCAGCCGGGAATAAAGAAGACTCGACAGAAAAAGAACCATCGCCGACACCACGATGGACGGTCCGGAAGGGATATCCCAATGATAGGAGGCCGTCAAGCCGACAGATACCGCAACCACCCCGAACATGGCCCCGAACACCGCCATGGCTTCCGGAGTTCGAATCAAATTGCGTGCCGTGGCGGCGGGAATGATCAACATCGAGGTCACCAGAAGAACGCCGACGATTTTCATGGTCATGGCGATGACGATTGCGATCAGCAGCATGAAAACAAGTTGCACGCGATCCACCGCGATCCCTTCGGCACGGGCCAGGTCTTCGTGAACGGTGACAAGCAGCAAGGGATTCCAGATCCTGGCCAGGATCGCCAGGACAACCGCCCCCCCCACCAGGATGCCCACGACATCCGCCAGGGAAACCGCCAGAATGTCGCCAAAAAGGTATCCCATCAGATCGATCCGAACCCAGGTCATGAAGCCCAGGACCACCAATCCCAGGGACAAGGCGCCATGGGACAGGATTCCCAACAGGGTATCGCTCGCCAGTGTCCGTTGTCGTCGCAACAGATACAGAAGCACCGCGATGGTGCCACTCACCGCCACGACCCCGACGGTTGGATCCCCCTCCCCGATCATCAAGCCGGCAGCCACGCCCAGCAAGGCGCCATGGGACATGGTATCGCCAAAATAGGCCATCCGGCGCCAAACGACGAAACATCCCAAAGGTCCGCTCACCACCGCCACCCCCAGCCCCGCAAGCCAGGACAGCCACAGGATGTCCACCATCAAGACCAACCTTTCCCCGAAAACATCACCCACCCCCGCCACCGCGGATCCACGGTGTCAATGGTCGTTGCATCGGTGATGGTGGTGATACACCGCCAAGGCCCGGACAACCTGATCGCCAAAAAGTGCTCTGAATTGCGGATGGTTGCTGACCTGCTCCGGTTGCCCGGTGCAGCAGACATGATGGTTGAGACAGACCACCCGATCGGTCGCCCTCATGACGATATGCAAATCGTGCGACACCAGAAGAACCCCCCAACCAAAACGATCGCGCAACGTCCCGATCAGTTGATACAGTTCCATCTCTCCCGAATAATCGACCCCCTGGACCGGTTCATCCAGAATCAAGACATCCGGATTGCCCAACAACGCCCGAGCCAGAACCATCCGTTTGAATTCCCCTCCCGACAATCCATGGACCTGGGCATCGAACAAATGGGCGATTCCGGTCATGTCCAGGGTCTGACGAAGCGTCTCCTCCGAACGTTTTTCCACACCGAGCCTGAGAAACCGGGCCACGGTCAATGGCAGAACCGGATCGATGGGCATGTTCTGGGGCACATAACCCAGGCGAATCCCCGGTTTGCGCCAGATTCGCGACGCGGCGACCCCGCGAATCCCGAGAAGGACCTTGAGCAGGGTCGTCTTGCCCGCCCCATTCGGTCCGATGACCGTCACGATCTCTCCCGCATGAACTTCAAGATCGACCCGATCCAGCACCTTCCGCCCCCCAAGGATACAATCGACCCCACGCGCCGCGAGCAACAATTCACCCGTCGTCCTGATCGAGGTCATCCTTCCCCCCGCCGATTCCCCTGGGAACGGCACGCGCCGCAGGTCCCCTCCACTTCCACATTGACCGATTCCAACGCGAATCCCAGGTCCCGCGCCTCCCTGGGCAAGACACGGTCCAGGGTGCTCGATTCGGTTTCGCCGACCCAGCCACAATGGCGACAGATCCAAAATTGAATCCCCCGACCGTGCCCCGGTGCGACGCAGGCAACATAGGCGTTGCGGCTGGCAATGCGATGGACGAATCCCATATCCATCAAAAACTCCAAGGAACGATACACTGCCATCGGCGCCGGTCTCCTTCCCTCTGGCCCAACCATCCGTTCCAGGATGTCATAGGCCCCCAGACAGCGATGGCTTGCCGATAAAATGGTCAAGACCTCGCGTCTCTGGGGTGTCAGACGAACATTTTCCCGTTCACAAATCAAATCCGCCTGCCCCAGAATTTTTTCCCGGCAATGGTCATGGTCGTGCTCCAGGGATGGAAAAACCGATTGCATTCTCCGCTCCAGGCTCAATACAGGAAGATAACGGACTACCGAACAGAAAATTGACCTTCAATCAGTGATGATATATCATTAATTCGTGGAGGCCAAATCAATTTCCCGAATTCTTCAGGCCGTCGTTTTCTCAAGCCCTTGCCCGCGAAAACCCAATGGCTCGTTCCATGACGCTTCAATCCGGTCTGCTCGCCGTCTGGTTTTTGTTTCTGGCCATTTTTCCCCTGGAGGGGTGGGCGGGTCCGCGGGTCGTCGTCAGCATCAAGCCGATTCATTCCCTGGTCGCGGGTGTCATGAAGGGAACCGGTGAACCAGATTTATTGTTGCCGGGAATCGCCTCACCGCATGCGCACGCCCTCCGTCCCTCGGAAGCGGCCCTGTTGCGCCATGCCGACGTGGTGTTCTGGATTGGCCGGGATCTGGAGACCTTCCTGGTCAAGCCTTTGGCGCAACTGGCGACCAATGCCAAAGTCGTTGCTCTGCATCAAACCCCTGGCCTGGTCCTGCTACCCAATCGGGAAACCGTTGAACGTTTGGCAACCGATGAAACACCCGCGGTCGATGGAAACCACCACCCTGGCACATCGGACATGCATCTGTGGCTCGATCCGGTCAACGCCGTCGCCATGGTACGATGGATTGCGCAAACCCTCGAAGAAATCGATCCCCCCATGGCTGCCCGATACCGCGACAACGCCCTCGGGTTGGAAAAAAGGATCGAACGATCGACCGCCGACTTCCAAAAGCGGCTGTCACACGTACAAGGAAAACCGTTTCTCGTCTTTCACGATGCCTATCACTATTTCGAGAACCGGTTTGGTTTGACTTGCGCCGGCTTCATCAGCATCAATCCGGAACGTCCGATTTCCGCCCACCGCCTCAAGGAAATCCATACCCGGATCGTTCAGTCGGGAAGCCGATGTATTTTTGCGGAGCCGCAGTTCGAACCCGCCATCATCGACACCCTCCTTGCCAACCACGCCATCCGCAAAGGAACGCTCGATCCCCTGGGCAGCGACGGGCCGATGGGTGAAGAAGGTTGGTTCGTGCTGATGGAGCAACTTGTCACCCGCCTGAGCGAATGCCTGGACCGGCCCTGACCCCTGGACGACGGTCCCGTCTTCCCGATCAGGACCGGTCAGATCCGGGTTTCGACGAAGTTCAATTCGCGCCAGCGAACCGTTCCCAGCCCCCGTTTTTCCGCCACGGCGAGAAACGCCACCTGTTCCGGCTGCAATTCGAGAAATTTAAGACAATAACTGTCGAGGGCGACCTCATCGAGCGAGGCAATCAGGGTATCTTCCCGTGCCACATCCTCCAGGCTGCCGCCCGTCGGTCCATTGTGTTTCAATACCCGCACGGCATCCATGACCGTCAGAGTCGGTCGAACCGCCGCCGCCAGATCGGCAATGGAGGCATGAATATCCTGATGCAACTGGTTGCGCCGCCCCCCGAGAACACCATACCAATTTTTCATCGCCAACGTGCATCCACAGAGGGAATGATGTTTGACGATCGGAAGATTGATGACCTTGTCCACCTCATGAAACAAACGGTTGACCGGCCAGATGTTCAGGACGCGCCCCCCCATGTCGGTGGGGAGAAAGTCGTCCTTCCCCGGAAGAAACACCCGGGCGCCCGCCTGGTGGGCCGCCGCCTCGATCCCGGAGCGAAAAAAACAACGCCCTGGATCGTTGAGGGAAACATCGGTCACCCATACCGTTTGCGCCCCCGCCTCCCGACACAATCGGACCATCGCCCCCACCAGTTCGGGTCCGGTATTGGCCGCCTGCTCCGGCATCCGGTCCCAACCGACATTGGGTTTGAGCAGAACCCGATCACCCCTTTGAATGAACCGTCCCAGACCGCCAAGGGTGTCCAGGGCGGTTCGAAGCATCGTTTCCACCTCCTGCCCATGAACGATCGCCATCAGGGGAAACCTCTGGTCCGCGGCGATGCGAAAATCCTTCAATGTGGCAATCCGTTCCTCCGGATGGCGCACCGGTTGTTCTCCGTGCAACAACACCCCGCCACCAACCAGAGTCGCCGAAATTCCCACAAGGGTTCCCATGCGCCAAACAAACTGGCGCCGGCTGAATTCGGATTGAACCTTGACGATGGTCCGGCTTTTCCGGTGGCCACTCATGGCTTGAAAAATTTTTTCAACGCCCCCTCCAATGGAGAAAAGGCCATTCCGAACACCCCAAGCATCCGATATTCCCGTTCCACCAGAAACCAATCCCCTTCATAGGGATCATGGATCACCCTGTGGGGCAGGCCGCCATCCGCCACCATCGTGGTGGGAATTTTTTCCCGGGCCAGAAACTCCAGCAAGGCATTGTTGCGTTCCGCCAGCGACCGAGGTGTTCCTGTCAGGAGGAATGCCTGGAAAACAGTATCTTCCCGTTTGAATGTGCGTTCAAGAACATCGTCGAAAAATTCCAGGCCGTGATAGTTCTCCTTGATGAAACGGGTCGCGACCACCGTTCCCAGCTCGGGAAATCCGATCACCAGTTCGGAGGGTTCCGTTGTTTGCGCCAATCGTTCAGCCAGCTGTCTTGCCATCGCTTCCGTGGCCAGATCCGGTGCGAACGCGGTCACCTTGACGAACCATCTGCCCTGAATGAAATCAATCCCCTGCCCCATGTCGAACCCCATGGCGCCAACGGCCACTTCGCGGACGTTGGCCGGGATTTCACTCATGAGCATGCCAAAGGCGTGCAACGGCTGACCCATGTCATAGATATCGACGGTCAGACGCGGCGATTTTTCCTCACCCCGAAAACCATATTCCGCCACGATCAATCCTTTGAAACCCGCGCTCAGGTAGGCCTCGGCATGGCCATTGACATAATCGGACAGGTTGTCCTTGTCAAACTGTCGCAGGGCGCCCTGCCGAAACAAAGGCGGCATCTCCGAAGGAATCCAGGAAAGATCACGATTCCCGCTTCCGGTCCCTCCCGATGAAGCAAGGTCAAGCACGTCGGGATCATAGCGTTGCCCATCCCGCCAGATCAAAAAAGCAAGGAAAGGCAGCACAAGAAGCAATGCCCACCGGATCAAGGGGTGGGGCTCTTTGGCAACCACCTTGGTGGCATCGTTTCCGGAAGTTGAAATTTCATGCACCAAAGACATCCCCCAGAGACCGGGCATCCAACACCCGATCGGTCCAGATGATAAGTTCTTCCAACGTTCCCTGTTGCAACTTTTCCTCCACCGCTGCGGTCAAGACCGGACCAAATTTATGGACCAGCAGGCGTCTCAGGGTCATGACCGCGCCCTCGTGACGCCCCTCCTGACGCCCCTCCTGACGCCCCTCCTGACGCCCTTTCCTTTCACCGGCGAGCAGTCCTTTTTTCAACCATTCCGGCTTTTCCCGAGCAATGATCTCCCGGGCAAACTTCGACATCATCTTTTCCTCCTCCTCCGGGTGAACCCACCGGATCATCTGGCGTACCGCCTGATCGTCAAAGGTGACAAACGTTTCGACAATATAACGAACGATCAGATGGAATTCCTCCATCGTCGTGTTCTTCAATGATTCGACAAGGGCGCCAATGACATTTCCTTGTAATTGATCCCGGGTTGCGTATTTGGCCGCCAACAACCAGGCATCAAGACCTGGTTTCCGTGACAGCAAACGATCCTCGATGGTACCAAGATCCATGACGTGAAATCGAAAATCGAGAAGATACGGCTTCCACCCTTCTTCCGCATCCACCAGGGAGATAAAATCCTTGGGAATTTTCCATTCCGTGGCGCCATGGTAAAATACAAACGGAATGATGGCCGGAAGACGCTCCCATGAAACCTGCTGCCTTTCCCATTGTTTCAGGGCTTCCACCAGGTACCGCAGCAACTGCCATCCAATTTTCGGCGCCGGCTGGCTTTTGTGTTCGATCAGCACGTACAGCAAGGCGACGAATCCTCCACGAGTCCGCACCTGGAACAGGCGATCACTCAGGTGGGAACGCAAGTGTTCATCGATGAAGGATCCTGAAACAAGTGTTGGCGCCTCGGAAGAAAGATGCCTCACAATCTCCGGTGGCAGTCGTTCATGCAACAATGCCTTTGCCCGCTCCGGATCGGAAAGCATGATTTTCAGAAATTGATCATGGGGACGCGATTTTTTGCTCATCGCCCATCCTTCATGACTGCCGAGTTCCGTATTGCCCCAAGGGACATCGCACGCTCCAAGGAAAAATCAAGACTCATCAAGGCACTGTGACGCTCCCCCTTCAGGAGCTTATGCCATGAACGACAGGGTCAACGTTTTGTGTGCCGCGACAAGCCGGGAGGCGATCGGCAAACCGTGGGGACAGGCGTTGGCGCATGCCCGGTTGGTACATTCCAGGCAGGGACGCGCCGATCCATCGAGGGCGGCATAGGATTCCATGGCCCGTTTTTCATCGCCATAATTTTGAAAATACATCTGATAGCGCAGGATCGTGGCAATATCGACCTTTTGCTCGCAAACCCCGGCGCACTCGCCACATCCGGTACGGCAATACTGGTCGCCGTGCAGGGCGGCATAGTGTTCAAGAATGGTTCGATCCCCGGCAGTCATGGTCTGCCCCGAGGCGGGAAGAAAAAGATCCAGATCCTGGACCGACTTGAAGGTCACGACCAGACCACTGACCTCCTCATGGTTCAGGACCCATTTGAGGGCCGCCTGTTCGAACTGTCCCGCTTCGAGTTTGGCCCCACTCTCCCTGGCCCCCGCCAGGGTCTTCATGGCGATCACCCCGACCCCTTTTTGCCGCGCCAGGCGCATGATTTCGGGAATACGAGGGAATTTCATAAAGTTGAAAGCCATCATGACAAGATCGAAATGACCCGAGTTCACTGCCTCCAGCATCAAGGATTCCATGCCATGGGGCCCGTGGGACGACACCGCCAGGTGTCGGATCTTCCCTTCCTTTTTCAGGCGGTCCACGGCGGTAAGCATGTTTTCATCAAGCATGCGCCGCCGTTCCTGTTCCAGATCATTCCTTTCCCCGATGGCGTGGACAAACACCACGTCCAGATACCCGGTGCCCATCCGTTTGAGGCTGTTGTCCACCGCGGCGATGTATTCCGCGACCGTGGTTCCGAGACCCAGATGACTTTTCCCTTCCTGGTAGGGAATGGGATGACAAAATTTGGAGGCGATCTTTATTTTTTCCCGGTCCTTGATACGTTTCATGGCTTCGCCAAAATGATCCTCGCTGGGACCATAGTCGGGAGCGGTGTCGAAATAGTTGATTCCGCGGTCGATTGCCCGCAGTATCAGGGAGCCGGAAGGGACACTCCCCGCGCCGAAGGAAATGTCGCTCATGCGGATTCCGGTTTTTCCCAGGTCGCGAAAACGACGAATCTCGGCCCGGGGCGTGGCGCCGGGGGGGGTGTTCGCGGGCGAGGTCTCGGCAAGCGCCGGAGCCCCCCAGGCCATGGCGGTCGCGGCCAGTGCGGAAGATTGGAGAAATTCTCGACGTTTCATGATTCAACTCCCCGTAAAGCGGTGACCACAATGACGATGATCATGATTTTATACGATTCCCATCACGCCGCAAGCGCTTCTTTTTCTGTCGGATCCCGGATTCCTGTCTCCGGAAGACAAGGAGGACCCTTGTGACTCGGGAAAATGCATCAACCAGGGAAACGTCCATCGATGATCCGGACGTACATCACTTGCGCGAAGAGATGATCGAACGTCACCTTCGTCCGCGTGGTATTGGCCATCCCCTGGTATTGGCGGCGATGGCCACCATCCCCCGGGAACGCTTCGTTGCCGCCATTCACCGCGAAGAGGCCTATGGCGACGGTCCATTGCCCATCGAAGCGGGCCAGACGATCTCCCAACCCTACATGGTGGCCATCATGGCCCAATTGCTCAACCCCGACGGTCAGGGAACCATTCTTGAAATAGGCGCGGGGTCGGGATACGGCGCGGCCATCCTTTCCCGACTGGCAGCTCGGGTCATCACCCTGGAACGGATACCCGCTCTTCTGAATGCAGCGCGACAACGATGGCATGCCCTTGGACTCGACAATATCGAGGGAATTCACGCCGACGGCACCCTGGGATACCCGGAACAGGCCCCCTACGATGGCATCGTCGTCACCGCCGGGGCTCCTTCGATTCCGCCTCCTCTGCTCGAACAACTCAAACCCGTTCATGGAACACTCGTCATCCCCCACGGCAGCCGTTCCCTGCAAACGCTTGCAACCGTCACCCGCGACGAACAGGGGCGACCAACCGTCACATCCCATTTTGGCTGCACCTTTGTCCCATTGATCGGACGGCACGGCTGGGAAAGAATTGTCGCGTTGCGATAAAGTCCCGAAAATGGGTTGTGTGCAAACGTTCGCCTCATAAAAAAGAAGGTTCCCGTGGAAATTCCTTGACCCAGGCGCTGAAACGGCTCAACCATCCCAGGTATTTTTTTCGACGGATCACCCTTCAGCGCAGCCGGCCACGGTTGCATTCGCCCCCTATGGAATCGACGCTGCTGACCTCCTTTCTGATGGAACGGGTGCATGGGCGCTTCGCCAGTACGGGAAGACCTTATGGCATTCTCAATCACCTGCCCGGGGCCACCATGAGCCTGATGGCCCTCGAATGGGCCGGGCAACTGCCCCATCCCCTGGTGATCGTCACCGGAAAAACAACCCGTGCCGAGGCCATCTATCGTGAACTGTTGCTTTTTCAGGGAAGCCGGCACCTGCCTGTCGCCATTCTCCCCTTTCCCGCCTGGGAAATACTGCCCTTCGAACCACTCTCCCCTTATGGTCCCATCGTCGGTGAACGGATCTCCACCCTTTATCGCCTGACCCAAATGTCAGGCACCGGAGTCGTTCGCCCCGAAAACGCGGCGGGATTCCGCCAGGCCATCGTCATCACCACCCCCATGGCGCTGATGCAACGGCTCATGCCACGCCAACTGCTGGCACAACACGGATTTTCGCTTCGGGAATCGGACCAGCTCGACATTTCCGCCTTCAAGCGGTTCCTGATGACCTCCGGCTACCGTCCCGCCACCCAGATCGAAGAGCCGGGAGAATTCGCGGCACGAGGAGGAATCATCGACCTTTTTCCTCCGGGTTTCGAGGAACCGGTCCGACTGGAACTGTTCGGCGATCAGGTGGAAACGATCCGCCATTTCGACATACAATCACAACGTTCCACCCGGCGGACCGCCCAGGTGGAAACCCTCCCCATGAGCGAGGTCCTCCTGACCGAAGAGACCATCCGTTGTTTCCGGACGCAGTATCGGGAAACCTTCGGCGGCAAGTCGGCCCAGGATGAAATCTACAAGGCGGTCTCACTGGGGGGAAAATTTCAAGGGATGGAACGTTTCCTCCCCCTGTTCTACGAATCGACCGATCTGTTGATCGACTATCTTCCCCCGGAAACCCGGATCCTTCTGGACGAAGATGTCGAACCCGCCGCGGTCGCCTTCGCCGAGAAGGTGCATCACCAACGTGAACAACTCTCCCGCGAGGATAACGCCGAAAACGCCCGTCTGCTACCGATCGACCGGTTTTATGACACCCCGAGCGGATTGATCGCCTCCTTCGACCTGTTCCATGTCGTGACGGTGGCAGAAGGGGACACGGGGACATCGTTCGGTTTTGCGGCGATTCCCGAATTCGACGCCGCGGGACACGAAGAGCCGTCACCGGGCAATCCGGCCCTGGAACAGGTCATTTTCCGGATCATGGACGGTCGAAAACACCAGCACCGCATCATCATTTCCGCCCGTTCGATGGGACAACGCGACCGGATCGGTACACTTCTTTCGGACCACCACCTGAAATCGGAAAATGCCCGTTCGTGGAACGAAGCCCTGAATCGTCCCCCCGAACGGATTCAACTGGTCCTGGGCGACCTGGCCCGCGGTTTCACCCAGGCCCAACTGCGCCTGAGTGTCTTCAACGAAGGAGACATCCTGGGGACACGCGCCCGGCGCAAACAAACCGATCCGCAATTTCTCGACCGGATTCTGGCGTCGTTTCGCAACCTCAAGGAAGGAAGTTTCGTTGTTCACGCCGATCATGGCATCGGCTGTTTTGGCGGTCTCAACACCCTGACGGTCGGAGGGATCCAGAATGATTTTCTCCTCCTGACCTATGCCGACGCGGACAAACTCTACGTGCCGGTGGAAAACCTCGATCGGG
Source organism: Magnetococcales bacterium (assembly GCA_015228815.1). NCBI lineage: Bacteria > Pseudomonadati > Pseudomonadota > Magnetococcia > Magnetococcales > Magnetococcales bacterium. The sequence continues at coordinate 17,681 of JADGCV010000022.1, forward strand.
TCAGCAAATATGCCGGGTCCGAGGCAGTGGTTCTCGACCGGCTCGGGGGGACGAAGTGGAAAAAGACCAAACAGAAGGTCAAGAAGAAAATCCTGGAAATGGCGGCGGAACTGGTCGGGGTTCAAGCACAGAGGGAGTTGGCCCGAGGGATCCGGTTTTCCAGCCCACATGCCGCGGATCATGAATTCGCCACATCCTTCCCCTACGACGAAACACCCGACCAGAGCCAGGCGATCGAGGCGGTTCTTTCGGACATGGCCTCGGAACGCCCGATGGATCGGCTTATCTGCGGCGACGTCGGGTTCGGCAAGACGGAAGTGGCGCTGCGCGCGGCCTTTCGCGCCGTCATGGATGGAAAACAGGTGGCCATTCTCACGCCGACCACGATCCTGGCGCAGCAACACTATGAAACCTTCTCCCGTCGCTTCGCCCCGTATCCGTTCAACGTGTCCATGATGTCACGGTTCAAAACCGCCCGGGAACTCACGGAACTGGCCGGAAAAATCGTTGAAGGAAAGGTGGACATCGTCATCGGCACCCATCGCCTTCTCCAGGAGGACGTCCGGTTCAAGGACCTTGGCCTGCTGGTCGTGGACGAGGAACAACGGTTCGGTGTCGGCCACAAGGAACGAATCAAGAAAATGCGGGCCAATATCGATATTCTGACCCTGTCCGCCACCCCCATCCCACGGACGTTGCATATGGCCATGTCGGGAATCCGCGACATCTCCATCATCGCCACCCCGCCCAGCAACCGACTCGCCATCCGCACCTTCGTCACCGAATATTCTCCCGCCCGGATTCGCGAAGCGATTCTCCGGGAAATCTATCGGGGGGGGCAGGTGTTCTATGTCTACAACAAGGTCCAGGAAATCGAACGGATGGCCAGCCGGTTGATGGAACTGGTTCCCGAGGCGAAGGTGGGAATCGCCCACGGGCAAATGGCCGAAGGGCGACTCGAACGCATCATGGTTTCGTTCTATCGCCAGGAGTTCAACCTGTTGCTGTGTACCACCATCATCGAAAACGGTGTCGATATTCCCAGCGCCAATACCATCATCATCCACCGGGCCGACCATTTTGGCCTGGCCCAGCTGCATCAACTGCGGGGACGGGTCGGACGATCACGCCATCGGGCCTATGCCTACCTGCTGACCCCGCCCCTTCAGGCCCAATCCGCCGATGCCCGCAAACGACTCGAAGCCATCGAAACACTTGGGGAACTCGGATCGGGATTCATGCTCGCCAGCCAGGATATGGAAATCCGCGGGGTCGGCAACGTCCTGGGAGAAGAACAGTCGGGTCACATCAAGGAGGTCGGTTTCGAACTCTACAACCAGATGCTCAAGGAGGCTGTCGATGCGGTCGGCGTCCGTGGAGAAGCCGCCAACCGGTCCCTCCCGACCGAGGAGGAAGAGATCGTCCCCCTGATCAATCTCAACCTTTCGACCAACATTCCCGACACCTATGTCTCGGACATGAATCTGCGCCTGACCATGTACAAACGGGTCGCCGAGTTGAAATCTCCCGAGGAAACGGCGGAAATGAAGATTGAATTCATCGATCGCTTCGGACCGCTTCCCGCCTCGGTGGAACATTTGCTCCAGTTGGTGGCCATCAAAAGAAGGTGTATCCACCTCAAGGTCGTCAAACTGGAAGCCGGTCCCAAGGGGGCGGCGGTCACCTTTCATTCCCAACCCAACATCCATCCATCCGCCCTGATCGACCTGATTCGCAATGGTGGCGGCACGGTCGCGTTCAATCAGGAAAAGAACCTCCTGTCCTTCAAGGAACGCCCCTGGGATGACCCGCGCTCGCGACTGCTGGACCTGGAATTGATTCTGGACGCACTGGCCGGAAAAAAAGTGGTCGTTCCGGTGGTCGAAAAAAAACAACCCCCGCCGGCGCCACCACCGGTACACAGAAAAAAGCTCGTCCGAACCTTGAACAGAGGACGCCGATGATGCCCAAAACACGCCGCAGGGGCAAAGATGCAATGACAGGACTCACAATGATCGATCTGTTCGCTGGAGCTGGCGGCCTTTCCGAAGGATTGCGGGAAGCCGGGTTCGCTGGCCTTTATGCCAACGAGATCCAGGTCCGCCATTCCGAAACCTATGCGCTCAACCACCCAGGCTCCATGATCGATCAGCAAGATATCCGGGAAGTCGATGCAAGTTTCGTCAGGAACCGCCTTGGAATCAGGAAAGGCGAATTGGACCTGATCGCTGGCGGACCCCCATGCCAAGGCTTTTCCATCAACGCCCCATTGCGCTCCACGGATGACGAAAGGAACCACTTGTTCAAGGAATTCCTCCGCTTCGTGGACGAATTCGATCCCAAGGCGGTACTCATCGAGAATGTGCCAGGCTTGGTATCCTTTGAAGGAGGAATGACGCTTCAGGCAATCCTGACTGCCCTGGAGAAGCATGGCTATCATTCCGATGTCCGGATCCTGTACGCGCCACACTACGGTGTTCCTCAAACCCGCTGGCGGACAATCATCATCGGCGTGCGCGATGCCGATGCTCCAACGGCGGCTTTCCCGGAACCCGTGCGCCAAGCGCCGATTCGGGTGAATTTCACTTCCCGTTTTGATGGCCGCAACATCGTTTCCCTGCCAGGAAAAATTGAACTGCCTCCGTTCATTTCAGTGAAGGACGCCATCAGCGACCTGCCTGTCCTGAGAAACGGTGAAGGAGGCGATGCGGTCAAAAAGTACCGCACCAGGCCAGTCAATGATTTTCAACGCGCCATGCGCGCTGGATCAAATGGCGTTGCAAACCATGAAGCCGCACGTCTGAGCAAGATCAACCTGGAACGGTTGGCTCATATCCCCCCTGGGGGCAATTGGACGGATATCCCGGAGCACTTGTTGCCTCGGGGAATGCAGCGCGCCCGGCGGTCCGACCACACAAAACGCTATGGCCGGGTAGATCCCGACGGCCTGGCTTCCACGATTCTGACCAAATGCGATCCACACTGGGGGGCCTATTTCCATTACAATCAAGACCGGGCATTCACTGTCCGGGAAGCCGCCCGGCTCCAGACGTTCCCCGATACATTCCGCTTTGCCGGCTCGCGGGTGGAGCAGTACGAACAAGTTGGGAATGCAGTGCCTCCATTGTTGGCAGCCGCCATCGGGCGTTCCCTTGCCGGCGCACTGGGCCATGAGGCCAAAGCGTTGACAAGGGCTCTGTAATGGCTGGGACGATTTGGGAGTTCTTCGGATACCGGTCCGGCGACATGTCGGCAACGGCATGTGGAGCCGCCGAACGGCAACATTGCCCAATCGTGGACGATACGTGCGAAAAGACATTCAACGATGGCACGGTCTCCGGTGTCTGCACCCTCAAGCCGATGACCAGCGATCCGGTAATTTGCTGCCCAATCCGGCTCTATGCCGGAGAATACAGAATCCTTCACGATGTGGTCCAGAAAGCGTTTGGGGCCAAACTCAGCCTCATTCCAGGGAGAGAGGCGGTTGCTTCCGCGCAGACGAACGGAAAGCCATGCATCGCCGTATTCGGAAAACGATGGGGAGGAGAACTCCGCCTTCCTCAGAAATCCGGGAAGGGCGGATACTTCGTGGACTGGGTGCTCGCAAAGCTGGATGCCAATGGGGATCTGGAAGAGTTTGTTGCTGTCGAAGTCCAGACAATTGATACGACTGGCAATTACCGGAACGGGTTCGCAGCGCTCACAAAGGGCCGGCAGGTCGTCAAAACGACTGCCGGGTTGAACTGGGAAAACGTATCCAAACGCATCCTTCCCCAACTCATTTACAAAGGGCAAGTGCTGCAACGCGAAGAGTTGTGCAAAAAGGGGTTGTTTTTCCTCTGCCCTGAACCAATCTATGAGCGCATCATGAGCCGGCTTGGCGGCCAAGATGGGCTCGTCCGGTATGCCCTCCAGCCTGCATCGATTACATTCGTGGCCTACAATCATGCTTCTGGCCAGGAGAACGCCGATGGCAGCCTGGTCCCGCTGACGGAAACGCTGACCCAATCGACCACGGTCTACAAAGTGCAGGAAGCATTCAATAACGTTACCCTTCCCGAAGAGAACGTTTACAAGAATGCCATCCTCAAAGCCCTTGGAAAAGAACAGGTGATCAGATTCCCGCCCTGAAGAGAACACCCAAGGATCAATCGTTTTCCTTTGCTTTCTTTGGTTTGCGTACTTCCCGAATGTGCCAAGCCATCGCCTCCCGTTCGTCGAAGGGTTTGTTGTGGCGTTTGATGTAATCGAGATAGGTCCCCTCCTCGGGATTGTCTTCGAGGGAATCAAAGTTAAACTCCAGCGACCGGGCCCGTCCCAGTTTTATTTTGAGTTCGGGCAACCAGTTGGTGCGGTAGAGATCCGTGAAATCATCGGCAATTTTCGGATCGTTCAGGGTATAACGCTTGAGTTTGAGAACATTGAGGATTTCGTCCCGTGTTTCATCGACCTTCACGACGTATTGCAAGGCGCCGTAATAAAGAAATCCCACGGCGAAGACAAAGACGAACAATTCGATGATGACCAGACGGTCGATGGTCGTCACCGAACGGCGTTGTCTCATGTCCGCTTCCTTCCAATCCTTGTGTCTCCTTTCCCGGAACCCTTTTTCATACAGGACCCGTTCGGGATGGTCCTTGGGAAGTTTTTTGATCCGTTCGGGAAGGCCCGCCTTTTTTTCTTCCATGACCGTATGGAGTTCCTCCAACGGTATTTTTTCAACGGGCTTTTTCTTGCCCTTGGCCGCGTCCTCCTCACGCTGTTGCCGAATTCTTTCCGCCTCTTCCTGAAGGCGCAAGGCTTCCTCGTTGCGCCGGGTTTCTTCGAGTGCGCGAATCTGATCGAATGAAAGTTCATCCAGAGCCACCTTTTCCTTGGTGGCTGCCGAAGCTCCGTTCTTTGCGTCTGATCTGGCCATGGTTCATCTCTCTCAACACAAGAAATTCACGGTGACGCACGATTGAATTCAAACCAACCGTCAGCGGCGATGGATTGCCCGCCCTGTCCCCTTGTGTATTCCGGGGTTGCGGTCCGTGGTTTTGGAATTCTCATGAACAACAAAATATATTGATACCGTAAAAGTTGAGTTCAATACCCTGCCATTAGCCTCATCCTTGAGATGCTTGAAGATAAATTTGAAAGATCCACATTTTCTCCCTTGACAGCCATTCTACTTACTTTTCATTGCCAATTCAAGCACAAAGAAAGGAGCGGAGAACATTTTTTACCCGATCTTTATATTTTCCTTATTTTATCATCGATTGCGACATTTTTTTAATTGATAATAAACGTTTATATTTTATTTCTTATTTTTTCTCGATCAACCTGAGTCAACTCAAGACATTTTCGCGCGTCGGTTCCCGGTCGAACGCCCATCCCGGTCTTTACCATCGACGGGTTGACATCGGCATGGAAACGCTCCAAGGTGGAAATTGAAGGTGGTTCGGCCTATTCCAATGTACGATAAGTGGATTATTGAAACCTTGAATCAGGTATACGCAATTCTCGTGGTCGGACCTTCCTGGGTCGGCGACATGGTGATGGCCCATCCCCTGTTCAAGATTCTCAAGGACCGGTTCCCGAATGCCGCCATCGACTGCCTGGCCCCGTCCTGGAGTCAACCGTTGATCGAACGGATGCCCGAAATCCGTCAAGGAATCGACCTTCCGTTGCGACATGGCCAGTTGGGCCTGGGTATCCGCCATTCGCTGGGACGTGCGCTCCGCGGATGTTACCAGCGTGCCATTGTTCTGCCCAACTCGTTCAAATCGGCGTTGATCCCTTTTTTTGCCCGCATCCCCCGGCGCACCGGGTTCATCGGTGAAGCGCGCTGGGGTTTGCTCAACGATGCCCGCCGACTCAAGCGCCGGGCGCTTCCCCGAACGACCGAACGCTTCGCGGCCCTGGGCCTTGAACGGGGGGAAGCCCTCCCCGACCCCCTCCCTTTGCCCCATCTGGAACACCTGCCCCATCGGGTTTGTGCCACTTTTCGCGGCCTGGGACTTCCCCTCGATGGCCGTCCCAATATCGCCTTCTGCCCCGGAGCCGAATATGGTCCCGCGAAACGCTGGCCTGTGCATCATTTCAAGACCTTGGCCAGCCACTGTAGTCATGAAGGATGGCGGGTGCTGGTTCTCGGATCCGGAAAGGAACAATCCCTGGGCGCGGAGATTGCCGCCGCGGCGGGAACAAACGGGTGCAATCTGGCCGGGGCGACCTCATTGGGGGAGGCTGTCGATCTGCTGTCCTTCGTTCAGGCGGTCGTGACCAATGATTCGGGACTCATGCACATCGCCGCCGCTCTGAACCGTCCGCTCGTCGCCATTTTCGGCTCTTCCGACCCGCATCACACCCCGCCCCTTTCCCCCCAGGCGCACATTCTGACCGGCAACCATCCCTGCGCCCCCTGTTTCAAGCGCCACTGCCCCCTTGAAGAACCGGCGCCATGCCTTGAGGAAATCACCCCACAAATGGTCATTGATTCATTGAAGACAATTTTGTCATAGTGCGAAAGGCTGCAACCATTGAACTATTGCGGGTCCAGGGGGATCATCCCCCTGGTGGGGTCCAGGGGCAAAGCCCCTGGCAGGGTCCGGGGCAAAGCCCCGGTAATTTCATTTCCGTCGGTCAGAACTGTCTTGCGTGAACATTCTCCTTGTCAAAACCTCCTCTCTGGGAGATGTTGTACATACCCTGCCGGCGGTGACCGATGCGGCCCGGAGTATTCCCGGATGCCGTTTCCATTGGGTGGTCGAAGAATCTTTGGCGGAAATTCCCACCTGGCATCCCGCCGTTGAGGCGGTAATCGTTTTCCCCTGGCGCCGCTGGCGGCGACGTCCCTTGCAGGCATGGATCGATGGAGAGCCACGGAGGTTTCTCAATCGACTGCGCCAGGATGCCTACGACATCGTCATCGATGCCCAGGGATTGTTGAAAAGCGCCCTCCCTGCCCGAATGGGGCGTGGGCCGGTCTGGGGTTTCGACAAGGACAGCGCCCGCGAGCCCCTGGCCAGCCGATGTTATCACCATCGAATCGCGGTTCCCAAGGAGATGCACGCCATCGAGCGGATTCGCCATTTGTTCTCGCAAGCCTTGAACCATTCCCTCCCCATCCACCCTCCCGACTATGGTCTCGATTCCTCCCTGGCCTCTGCCACGAACCGGGGGGATCATGTTGTTTTCATCCACGGTACCACCTGGAAAAGCAAACTTTGGCCCGAGGTCCATTGGCGGGATCTGGCCAGAAGGCTTGATGGACGCTGCCCGATTCTCCTTCCCTGGGGCAACGAAACGGAGAAACGGCGGGCCGAGACCATCGCCGCTGCTGCCCCCGGTTCGGCCAGAATCCTCGAAAAAACAACCTTGACGCAATTGGCCCGGGTCATCGCCACCGCCCGGGGAATCGTCACCGTCGATACTGGCCCCGCGCATTTGGCCGCAGCCCTGTCCACCCCGGCATTTTGTCTGTATGGTCCCACCGACCCGGCCCGTGTCGGAACCGTTTGCCCGCATCACCATCACCACCGTGGCGATTGTTTCCTGGCCCCATGCCGGCAGCGGATTTGTCCACGGGTTCCCGATGGCGCCCCGTCTCCCTGCATGCTGACGATCACTCCCATGGAGGTCGAGGAATGGCTGCGTCCGCGTCCCTGAACCGAATGCCCCTGTCGGTGGTCCTCATCACCAAGGATGCCGCCAAGGTACTTGAACCTTGTCTGGAGAGCGTCCTTTTCGCCGATGAACTTCTCGTCGTCGATTGCGGCAGTCAGGACAGGACCCTGGAAATCGCCCGGCGATTCAATGCCAGAACCCTGTATCAATCCTGGCTCGGCTACGGTCCGCAGAAACGTTTCGCCGTATCCCAGGCAACCCACGATTGGGTGTTGTGCCTGGATGCCGACGAACGGGTCACACCCCGGTTGCGGGAAAGCATCCAGGAGGTATTGCGGCACCCATCCCGCACAGCCTATCGATTTCCCCGCCGCAACCGGTTTCTTGGACGATGGCTCGCCCATGGCGAGGGGTATCCCGATTTAAACCTGCGCCTGTTCCATCGTGCGCACGCCACCTGGTCCGTCGATCCCATCCACGAAAAGGTGGAAACCGATGAACCGGTCGGTCTTCTCGAAGGGGACCTCAACCATGAATCGGAACAAACACTGGCCGATTATCTCGCCAAGCAAAACCTGTACACCACCCTTCAGGCGGAACGGATGTATGCCGCGCACCATCCCATTCCACGAATGCGCATCGTTCTAAGCCCACTGCTCCGTTTCATTCGTTTTTATTTCCTGCGCCTGGGTTTTCTCGATGGCCTGCCGGGGCTGATCCATATTTCACTGGGGGCCTTCAACAGTTTTGTCAAATATGCCAAACTCCATGCCAAACATCTGGAATCCCGACCTTCCGGTTGACCATGACCTTCCCGATCCCCCCCATGGCCGATGCCTCCCGCGCGCACATCGACAAACGGGTGGTTTACTTTTTCACCGGGAACAAATAACATCGGCATGACAATTGGTTGCACGATACCTGGCATTCACTTGCGCGCCGGCGCCCATCGAGTTTGCAACGCTGCCGCCACCATCCTCAAGGACACGCTTGAACACCAAAATCAAACCCAGGGCCTTTGACCGACGAAAACCGGGCTTTGACCGGCGAAACGCCGCGGACGACGCACCCTGTCTTTCCGAAGACCGGCGCAAGTCGGGCGGGGACCGACGGCAGATGGTGCTCGAACGCCGCCAACAATTGCTGGCCGATGGTTTGGGCTCGGATTCCAAGTCCGCCGTCGAAGCCCGTTGTTTCGGCTCCTACCAGAAACACCTGCTGACGACCGGAATGGCCGATCCGGAAGCCTCCCTGAAAGTCATTCAAAATTTCTCGGTCTATCTGCACAATATCTCGAAATATCTTCTGGATGTCACCGAGAAGGACCTGGAAAATTTTCTCCGCCTGATCAATAACCGCCATCAATCGGAAGCGATCACCCGAAAAAATGCCTCGGTCCTGATTGACTTCTACCTGTTGTTGATCCAGGAGGGAGTCCTGGTCAGCAACCCCCTGATTCACCTCTACAAGCTCCTTGCCGACGACCATTTCATCGACCAGGCCAAAGGACTCGAACTCGACCGGTTCGCCACGGCCCTGTCGGAAGGAAACCGGTCGGAAGAGCCCATGTTTTTCAGGGTCGAACCTTCGATTCCACCCAGAGGATCCGATCCTCCCGACGTTGCGATCCCTCCGGCATGGGACCGGGTTCCCCCACCACGACGACCGCGGTCCGGTTCACGATTCAGTTTTTCCTGGCGATGGTTTTTTGCCGGTCTGGTCCTCTTCATGGGACTGGGAGGCATCCTCCTGGGGATCCCCCTGGTAAAAAAAGAAATGTCCCAATGGTCCGCAACCGGAGACCACCCCCAGGAGATGGAACGTGTGCGCCAGGGCGACCCGGAACCCGCCGCCGAGGTCACAACAACCATGACCTCCGCCGGAAACGACCGACCGACCGATGGCAAAACAAAGGTCCATTCGGTCCAGCGTGGCGCCAAAATCGATCGCATCTCCTACTTCTATCAGCATGGCCTGGAAAATTATTATTGCAAGGTCTACCTCAATACCCTGTGTAATCAACAATCATTGAACATCAACCCGTTGAAGACCGATCTGCGGGCCCTGGAGGAGGGCGGTTTCCTGTATGCCAAACACTGCGCCCGCTGTCATGGCGCCAAGGGAAGAGGAATGGGGGTCGATGCGTCGCAACTGGAGATTCCCCCTTCCCGCCTCGATTTCGTCGCCGACCGGGTATTGGAAAAGGATGCCTACCTGTTCTGGTCCATTGCCGAAGGGGGCGTCCCCTTCAAATCGGGAATGCCCCCCTACAAGGAAATTTTGTCGGAAAAGGAAATCTGGTCCATCATCGTCCATCTGGGCATGCTCTGAGGTTCATGCCCGCAAGGCCGATCACTTCGTTGGCCCCGAGTTTGCGTAAACAAATCCACTGCTCCCGGCTTTTTGTCCCCAACGACAAAAAATCAACATCGGCGATCCAAAAGGGTGGAATACGGCCATGAATCAGGACACTCGGTACACCTCGGAAACTCCCTTCGCCATGGATTCGGGTCTCGCTGCCTTCCATCCTGGCGGTCAGCGCCGGGCGATCCTCGACGCCCTGGAATGGCTTGTGATGGAGGGGGGCGGATTGATCACCGTGACCGGGGAAAAAGGTTCGGGGAGGACAACCCTGGCCCGGCTGCTCGGCCAGGAACTGAAGGAACGGGTTCATTTCATCCATGTCACCGACCCCAATCTTTCCCCCGAGGGTTTGTATCGCGCCATACGTGCCTCGTTGCATCCCGGAACCCGGGAGGAATCGGGCAATCATTCCCAAAGACGCCTGGTGCAGGAATCATTGGCTCTGTTGGCATCGCAAAACAGAAAAGGGGTATTGATCATCGAAGAAGGGCAATCCATCGCGCCGGAAACCTTCGATGCCATTCATTTCCTCGACACTCTGGAAACCGATGGAAAGAAAGTCGTGCGGATCATCCTCATGGGACAGGAGACGCTGGAACGGATTCTGGAACGCCCCTCGCTGCAACCGATCCGTGACCGTGTCGTCCGCCATATTCGGATCCCTCCTCTGTCGCTGGAGGAAACGAGAGAACACTTGAAACACTGCGTCGATCACGCCCATGGTGGATCGCCTTTTCCTGCCTTCTCGGAGGAGGCAATGGTCAGGATTCACCAGGCGGCGGAAGGAAATCCGGGTCGTGTCAATCTTCTGGCACACCAGGCCATCCATCTGGCCCTGTTGGAGGCATCCACCGTCATTGAGGAAAAACATGTTCGCGACGAACCGTTGTCACGAAAGGTTTCATTTTCGACCTCATGGCGTCCCAAATTCCACTCCTGGGGCAGAAAAACGAGCCATCCCACAGTGGCCATGGCCAGGACGATCCGCATTCCCGTTCCCAGGCCGATGACAGCCGCCCTGGGTTCACTGGGAATGCTCTGTTTGGCAGGCATCCTTCCGTTTCTGATGAACCAACCCGCCACGGTAAACGCCAGGAACATCGATCCCGCCGTCGATGTTTCCACCAGAGGGGAAATTCTGCCTCCAGAATCCACCCTCGAAGCCGTCCCCCATTCCGGAATCACCGCGAACGAAGCACCCGTCATCGCCAAGGGGCCATCCATCCCGAGCAAAAAGGAGCGCCAGACCAACAGGACGGCCAAGGTTTCTCCCGTTCCGGCCACCACCCTTCAACCCGATGGACCCATTTCCGTGCCGATTCTGTCCCTCGCCTCCCGGACCAGGAAAATCCCCCCCATGGAAGTGGAAATGCGGAAAACCGCTTCGGGCCGGACCGGAAACGAAATTCCTTGACCGCCCTCCCTGGGGCATATTCCCAGCGCCATCGGTCATGCGTTGGGTATCGACTGGTTACCTGAAAAGATGTACACCGTTCACCGTTCTCGGAAAATGGTGTCACACCTTGTCCGAAAAAACGTCATCCAGGGACTGGGCGTCTACAAATCGAAGGCTCCATTCTTCCAGGGAAGATGGTTCGGCTTTGACGATTTTTTCGCTGGCCCAATCAGGCACAGTGCCAAAGCGGCGTTGTAGTTGGCGGGTTAGAATCTTGGCCTCACCATCGCGTTCGCCGTCTCGATGAGAGATTTCCAGTCGATGCCCAAACTTCGGCAAGGAGAAAAGCTCTTCATCAGGTGTTGTGTCTATAAGAAAATCAAGCCATTCTTTTCCGAGTTGAGTGACGTACTCCGGAGTAATCTCTTCCATCTCGGGGCTATTCAATACACTTTTCATTTCCGCGCTTATTGGGTTACATCTCCAACACATTGACTGCAAGTCCAGGCACCGCAGCCGCCAAACGGTTGTCGTTGGTCCAAAGCGTATCGCATCCGTGGTACATGGCTGCCGCCAGGTGCAAAGCGTCTGGTGTCTTCAAACCATGACGGGCACGCAATTCGGCGGCCAGGATAAAGACGGAATCGGCCATGGACAACCGCCTGCTGGCAGCGAAGAACCGACGGAACCGGCGGATCAGTCCCTCCTGCCCTTGACGTATGGGCAACACCAGTGATTCCAATTCCACCAAGGCACTGTGGCAGATCACGGCAGACACTCTGGACAGTGCGTTCTCCACAACTGGCCCACACAACGGATGTTCCTCCACCAGATCGATGGCGATGCAGGTATCAAGATAGATGGTGGAACTCAATCCCAAGCCTCCCTTTCCGCTGCGATTTGGGCGTCGATCTCTTCGCCAGTCATGCATTCCTTACGCGGCAACCGGTTCTCTCGCAGCAAGCGAAGCAACGCCACGCTGTTGCCCTGGATTGTCTTCTCCGATGCTGATTTGTGTTGATTTTCCGTCACCCATTGGTTGGCAGATTGCATTTGCACCCATGCATCGTCCTCCCCGGATCGTTCCCTGTCCTGGGACAGCGCACGCTTGGCAACTTGCGACATCGCTCGATCCATTCCCTCATCCGACACGGATTCCAACACCGTGACCACGGCGCGACAAGGACCGTGCAACCGGGTTGGTTCCAACAATCGAATACGGCCATGGATGTCGATTTCCGCCTCATAGGAATGCATCATGGCCTGTCTCCTTCCAGATTTATCGGCGCACCTTGGAGAAGGCGCAAGTCCAGGACGACCACATCCTTCATGGAAAAGGTCTGGGCATGGGGAATCTGACGGATCACTTCGAACCCACGACTCTGTCCCTCCCGTTTCTTCTGGTTGGCGAATTCGATGAACGGACTGAAATATTTTAATTTTCCCTTGTCCAGAATCCGTGGTTCGACAACCAGATACATCACTCCATAACGCTCCCTGAGGGCGATCAACGGTTCCGGAGTGGTTGCCAGGTACGCCTCCATCAGGGCATAGGTCCGGGCACGCATTTCGTCGGTGAATTCTTTGTGAAAAGGCCAATGGGTTTCCTGATTGACCAGGACGGAACGGTGCGCGAGCAAGGGAATGGATTCCGTGATCCCCTTGGGCCACCCGGCGATCAGGGCGTCCTTGGGCAGGGTGCGCAGATAGTTCATGAGGGGTGCGGCGCCGGTGAGGTCCTTATCGATTCCACCATACTGCCCGCCCCGCCCCCCCAGCGTCAACAGACACGCCCCACCGACCAGCAGAACCGCCGTGGATCGTACAAAAGGACGACGCAACCAGGAACCGTTCCATCGGTTGCCAAACCAGACGGCCAAAGCGGCAACCGTCGCGGGAAGGGCAATCAGCAAAAAGAGTGACACCGTTTTTTCAAGATAGCGGAGCGGATAATAGAATTGAGGAGCAAACGGCTGCGAAAAAACATACCCCACCCCCCCCGCAGCCAGAAGGATCAACAAACGACGACCCGTCGGATCCCGAACAAGGTTCAGGCCATAACCCGCCAACATCACCAGCAGGAACATGCCGACCAGGAACCGGTCACGGGAGATGCCCAGGCTGGCCAGTTTCCATTTGGCCATGACCCTGAGGTCATAGAACCAGGGGTCCCCCCGATGCAGATCGGTCAAGGTCGCGAGGGAAAGATTGGCAAGGGTTTCCACCAGTGGTGGGGGTGGTTGACAGACGCTGACGACTTCCAGTCGTCCTTGTGGTCCGCTTTCGGGATAGGCATCACAGTATTTAGCCGTCAGCAAAGGACCATATCCTTCGGAGCCAAACCACTGTTTGCCCTCCAGCACCAGACACAAAAAAGCCGTTGCCGCCAGAAACAACACCCGTGATTTGAAGGACCAGGTACGCGCATCGCCACGATCGGATGCCGGCCAGACGATCAGCCACAGAAACAACATGCACCCACCGAGAACCGCGACCGGAGGATAGAACATCGCCGCGACCAGCACCACGGCGGCAACCAGGATCACCCGACCATACAACAATGCCGCCACGGCCAAGGCCAGCAGAGGAATGGAAAAATTACGTGGCATGCCACTGAGTTCCGGTCCGGAGGAAAGCATCAGCGCCATGGAAACCCAGACCCCAGCCCACCCGCTCAAACGATACGATGCCAACCCAACAGCCATCAAACCAAGAAAAAACAGCCCCACTCCCAGCATCTTGCTGAACAGGAGCGGTTCCATCCAGTGGGATGACAGGGCATAGATGGCCTGATAGCCGATGGGAGAGAGCCATTTGATATAGTCGAGATCCGGACTGTTGGGAAACAGTTCCGGATCGATGAAACGCAGCGCCGGGACGACGTAGGAGCGAGCGTCCCCATTGAAACGATACGGGTCCAGACCCAATTCAAGATAGTGACTCCAGATGGGACCGAACATCACCACCAATGCACCCACGAGCAACAAAAGAGGCCAACCGGATCGGACGACAACACGCCACATGGGTGGCCTGGAGAAATCAGAAGATAAACTCATTCATGTTTTTCCTTGGAAGAAGGAGTATCATCTCCTTCACGAGACGGTTATTCGTACCGCTTTTGCGCGGTAAAGACCCAACTGTACAAAAAATATTTGTCTACATCGACCTGGTAGCGCCGATCCATCAACCGATCCCTGATCACCACGTGATTTCGGATAAAAAATTCCTGATCCACCCGTTCCTCCTCGAAGGCCTCGCGCAAGGCACGCAAGGGCGGCGAGATCGGTCCCAACATACGGGTCGCCAATTCGACCATGCGCAGCATCCACAAACGGCCTGGTTCCATGATGAAAATTCTTCCTCCCGGCTTAAGCACCCGGTCCAACTCTTGACACGCCGCCGCATAGGCCGCCACACCCTTCAAATGGTGCAGCACCCCGTAGACAAAAAGGGCGTCAAAGGTCGCATCCGCAAACCCCATCGATTCCATCCGGTCGTTACGTACCTGGGCAATCCCCTCGGGAATATTGGCAATCAACGCCACATCCGGCTCGATCGCATGAAGACGGCGGTACCCCTTGGCGTAGAACTCCCGAAGGAAAAATCCAGAACCACACCCGACATCCAGAATGGCGGCCTGGCGGTCGGGCAGCAGCGCATACAACCGTGACAGGGCGACAATCCGATGCCGATGGCCCCTCGCAAGCCAACTTTCCTGCATTACGAGAGAATTTTGATTCCATCGCTCGGTATTGATATTCGACATGATCCATCCCCATGGATCTGGAGAAATGAAAACATGGTGCCCTGCCAGGAAGGCAATTTTTTATTCCGGTACATCCCGATGGATTATTTTTTCCGCCACGATCACCTGGTATGTAAACAGATCGTGTACCCCGAAATAAAATTCACGCAACGCAAAACCACTTTGATCCAACCAACGGCCCGTCTGTTCCCTGGAAACGATATGCGTCAATTCAGGCGGATGCAATTGGATCTTATCGTCGAACACCCGATGCAACATCCAATGCACCCCCTTCAGGACCCGGACCGTCAACCCATAGGCGGGTGGCCAGAACAGAACGATACACGCTCCTGGTTTGATGACCCGGTTGAATTCGCGCAGGATCGGAACGATTTGATCTTCCGGAAAATGCTCCATGACCCCCAGATTGAACAGTCCGTCATAGTATTGTGGCGGAGAAGGGATGGCAAAGATGGACCCATGGATCAACGTGACGTCACCGGAGTGATGTCGGGCATATTCGGTCAAGGCCTGTGCCGAGATGTCCAGGGCATCGATCCGCAACTGCCGCGCCATATCGATGTCCACCAGGCCGCTGCCGCACCCCGCATGAAGCACGCGCGCATTGCGCTCGAAAGTAGCACCAAGAAAGCGATTGACCAGAGGACGGATAATGAATCGTCGGTAAAAAATCGCGATCAGATCATAAAGCCATTTGCCACGATGACTTTGCGGCATCCAATAATCATTCCATGCAGTCTCTTCGGTCGATGGTACATGTCCGGTGACAGGCGCAAACGGTGCATGGTATCTCAGCGCACCCGAGGCAAAGCGGGTTTGCACTGCAAGCTTCATCAGATTTTGGATGCCCGAGAGTATATCCTTCAATCGGACCTTGGAGCGCCCGTAAGCCCGGGCCGGCAAAACAATGGGCACCTCCCGAATGGATACGCCGTTGAAGTGCAGCCGGTGCAGACTTTCGAAAAAGAAACCATAGCCTGGGTGTTGGACCATATCGAAAATTCCCCGGGGAATCCGGGACAGTCGATACAGCCGGAAAGCACCGGTGGCATCGTAGGGGAGTCCAAGGAGCCTGGAAGTCAAAAAGTGTCCGGTATGCGTCATCCATTTCCGCCACCAGATCCAGCCAGGAAGGCTGTGGCGGTCGGTAAACCGGGAACCGACCACCACGTCGGTCACGTCCGATTGTGCCAGGAATCGGGGAATCTCCTCCGGGGAATGGGTCAGATCCGAATCCATGGTGATGAGAATATTATAACCATTATCATAACTCCAGCGAATACCATCACGGTGGGCCGAACCGACACCCAGCTTGCCGGGACGGTGGAGAACATGAATCGTGGGGTCCTCGATGGCCTTCCGGGCCAGGAGCGCCCCTGTGCCATCCGGGGAATTGTCATCCACAAACAGCAGGTCGCTGTCCAGACCAAGATTTTTGATGCTTGAGATCACGATGCCAATGTTGTCGGCCTCGTTGTAGGTCGGGATCAAGATCAATATTTTCGATGATGCGTGCATGTCTCAGATATCCTGTTCCAGCTCGGCCTGGACCAGAATGGCCGCGAGGCGGGCCAGATTCGTCGTCGGGGCCCATCCTGTTTCCCGGTGCAGACGGGAGTAATCGCCAACCTTCGTGCCAGGAAGTTCCTGTTTTTTGAGCACGGAAGGATCCACGGACACATGATCGCGCCAATCCAGGCCGACCTGGTCGAACACCTCTGCCACGAAATCACGCACCCGATGCAACGAACCCGAGGCAATGATAAAATCATCGGGCCGGTCAAGCTCCAGAATCCGGACCATCGCATCGACATATTCGGGGGCATATCCCCAATCAACCTGGGCCTCCAGATTGCCCAACACCAATTGACGTTTTTCTCCCCGATGAATGGCGACCGCCGCCTGGACAATCTTTCGGGAAAGGAAATGACTCCGGCGTCTGGGGGATTCGTGGTTGTACAAAAACCCGACACTGCAATACAGGCGATGCCGATGCCGGTACATCCGGCACAGTTGAACACCCGCCGCTTTGGTGATGCCATAGGGACAGAGTGCATCCATGGGAGTATTTTCGTCCTGAGGGGTCTGCCTCGGCGTGCCGAATACATGGGAAGATGCGGCGTAAAACAGACGACTCTCCAGGGAATGGATGTGCATCGCCTCCAGGAAAGCCAGCAGCCCAAGCACATGAACCTCGACGCTGCGCCGCATGATTTCGCCGTCGTCCCGCATCATCTCTTCGGCGGAGTGATGATAGGCGGCCAGATGGAAGATTCGTTCTGGTCGCAGTTCCAGGAGAATGTTCCCGATCGAGACATCAGGTTCCAGCGTCCCGTCCGGAAGGTGCAGACCTTGACGACCGAGGCCGTACACCGCCACCCCCCGGGCCTTGAGATGTTCGGTCAAATAGCTCCCATCCTGACCGAGGCAACCCACCACCAATGCGTTCATGGCGCGGCGGCAATCTGTTCGATGGCAGGCAAGGGCAGGATCATCCGACCGCCTTGGCGCAGAAATTCGGCCTCTCTCCGAAGAATGAACGCGCGAAAATGCCACGGAAGAACCAAAAAACAATCGGGGTTCATGGCTTTGGCATCCTGTTCCGAGGCGATGGGGATGTGGCTTCCCGGAGTGACGCAACCCCATTTATCCTCATTGACATCGGCGATCAACGGTATCTCCCGCCGGGTCAGTCCACAAAATTGCAACAGAACGTTGCCTTTGGTCGAGGCGCCATAACCGAGTACCCGATGCCCCTCCCGCAGGTGGTGATCGATGACCTCGCGCAGGGCATCCCGATGAAGATGAACGCCTCTGGCAAATTCCCGAAAGGGTTCCATCCCATCCAGTCCGCGCTGTCGTTCACGTTCCAGCATGACGCTCAGGGAGTCGTCTGCCAAGCCCAACCCCAGGTTTTCCTTCGGGGTCAGAAAAATCCGGAAACTGCCGCCGTTGGCGTCATTGCAGGCGACACTCAGAATACGAAAACCGGCCCGTTGCGCCAGCCAGTGAATCTGATGCAGACCATAATATTCAAGATGTTCATGGCAGATGGTATCATAGGCAAGCCGTTCGAGCATCAAGGGCATGTAGCTCATCTCGATGACCCACAGGCCATCATCCGCCAAACACTCTCGAACCTCGCGCATGAAGGCCAAAGGTTGGGGCAGGTCATAAAACATGGCAATCGCGGTGATCACCCGGGCCTTGCGACTGCCAAACACACCTCGGAACCGCTGGGCGGCAAAGAAATCCGGGATCAGGGAGACGCCGGGGGGATAGAAACGTTCAAACTTGATGCCCGTCGGATCCATCCCGACCCGGTCCATGGCCTCGGGGTAGGCGGCCAGCAATGTGCCATCGTTGCTGCCAATATCCAGAATCAAATCCCCCGGAACCAGGGAAATCCGGGAGCGAATCTCGGCGACCAACCCGTGGAGGTGCTGCACCATGGAGGCGTTCAGCCCGGAACGATAACCATAGTTCATTCCGTACATCTGTCCAGGATCGAAATTATGGGCCAGTTGCAGCAAGCCGCATTCGGCCTCGCCCTCTCCGGCACATTTGACCAGTTCCAGAGGCCCAATCGGGACAGGATCCCGTTCATCCTTGGGAAAAATGCCTGTCATGGCCATGTCGCCAAGAGAAAGAACAGGCAACAAATGGTCCGACCCGCAGATGCGGCAACGGGAGATGGGATGAACGTGACCGGTTTGGGCGGTGAACGCCCGGCTGTCGGATTGCCGCATGAAGCACCTTCCCGCACTGGAAGCGTAACGAAAAAGCGAGGTTCTCCCACCGCTCCACCACCATCGGTTCCAATGGCAATACGGACGGATGGGCCCACTTATTCCCGGTCCACCAGGCAATCGATTTCCAGTGGACAATCTTCAATCATGGTACACGCAACGGAGACCATAAAGGCACTTTCGGTAAAACATGTCAAGAACAGAATCCGGAATCGACCCGTACCGCCTGGAAGAGGATAAACCAGGGATGACGCGACAGTTTGGCAAAGGTTTCCGGGGCCGTTTGCCGCATTTGCGGCTGGGGCCTGGGTTCGACCACCTTTTCGATTTGAAATCCCGCGCCGCCGAGGTCGGCGATCATTGACGAAAGCGGACGTCGATAAAAGACCATTGGGTATTCCCTCGGGCCGAATTCCGACCAGACCTGGGTCAATCGCTCCACGGCAAAATAATCGCTCCCCCCCCAGGACTGATCGGCGCACGGGTGATGGGTGGAAAACAGCAAGCGCCCTCCTCTGACCAACACCCGGTGAAACTCCGCAAAGACCGACTGCCAATCGGCAAGGTAGTGCATCGTCAACGAACAAAACACCAGATCCACCGATCCTTCATCGAGAAACGCCAACGGCTTCGCCAAATCGGCAAGCACCACCCGTCCATCCTCGCCAAGGCGTCTTCTGGCAAGTTCGACCATGGATGGATCGTTGTCCACCGCCACCACCCGAGCGCCACGCTCCTGCATCCAGGCCGCATGATAACCCACGGCGCATCCGGCATCGAGAATTCGCACCCCCCGCAGATCCTCCGGCAAGAGCGCCCTCATGGCGGGACGTTCGTACTGGGCATTGTAGGCGTTGTCACCGCTAAAATGGTCATAGGCGGCGGCAAAAGATTTAAATTCCATGGTTTCGCTCCCTCAACGCCACGACATGTCGGGCCAACAGGTTCTCATCCCGAATGCTCGACCGGAAACTCATCCTGTCGCCACTCCGGAAACCCCTCCTCCAATCGCCTGGCGTCGAACCCCTTTTCCCGCAGGCGCGCCACCGCTTCAAAAGACAGGACACAGTAGGCGCCCCGGCAGTAGGCCACCACCTCCCGTTCCTGGGGCAGTTCGTGAAACCTGCGCTCCAGTTCCCGCAGCGGAATATTGAACGCCTTGGGCAAATGCCCCGCCGCATATTCTTCCGGTGGCCGCACATCCAGCACGGTCACCGTCCCGGCGCGCATTCTTTCCAGTAACTCCCCTCTGGGAATCGGCTCCATCCCATCCCGGGTCAAGAGATAATTTTGCACCAGTGCGTTGACCTCATCCAGCCTGCGTTCGGCGATGCCGCGAATGACCCGCAACAGAGTCACCACCTCCGGATCACCCAGCGCATAATGAACATAAAGTCCCTTCTTGCGCCCCGTCACCAGTCCGGCATGCCGCAACTGCTGCAAATGTTTCGAGGTATTGGCCACCGACAACCCGGAAATCTGGGCCAATGATTCCACCGTTCGTTCGCCCTGCGCCAGATACTCCAACAAGGCCAGCCGGTGTCCCTGCCCCACAGCCTTGCCGATGCGGGCCAGATGCTCGAACAATTCCTGCTTGAAAAAATCGCTTGACATTATGTTTTACTTTTTGGTTGAATATTCTTCGATCATATGGTTGAATAATCCAGTGAGCGTTGTCCACCCGTTCTTCTCGGGACGGATCGTTCCATGGATCGTTCCAGAAAAGATCTTCCATGACAAGAAGTTTTTCATCCCCATGAAACCAATGGCATGATGCCAGGGATCGTCTTCCCCCGCGATCCTCGCGCCAATGCGCCAACCGGAGAAAAAGAAAATGCACGATGAATCAATGCTGCGATTGGGAGTTTTTCTTGGCGTGCTTGCCGCCATGATGATCTGGGAAGTGATCGCGCCGCGCCGCGGTCGCACCCTTTCGCGCAAGGAACGATGGCTGCCCAATCTGGCCCTTGTGGCCATCGACACCTTTCTGGTCCGGCTGCTGTTTCCCATCACGGCGGTGGGTCTGGCCAGTCTCGGACAGGAACGGGGATGGGGCATGCTCAACCAGTTCACGCTCCCCGGATGGCTGGAACTGCTGCTGGCCCTGATGTTGCTGGATCTGGTCATCTATCTTCAGCATGTCGCCTTTCACGCCTTGCCGGTCCTGTGGCGATTGCATCTGGTGCATCATGCCGACCTCGATTTTGATGTGACCACCGGCTTGCGTTTTCATCCCATCGAAATCATCCTGTCCATGGGACTCAAACTGGCGGCGGTTCACGCCATCGGCGCCTCTCCCGCGGCGGTGATGACGTTCGAGATTCTGCTCAACGCCATGGCCCTGTTCAACCATGGCAACGTGCGCCTGCCGGAAGGGATCGATCGGGTGCTGCGTTGGTTCGTCGTCACCCCGGACATGCACCGCTCGCATCATTCCCACCTCTCCCCGGAAGCCAACATGAATTTTGGGTTCAACCTTTCCTGGTGGGATCGTATTTTTGGAACCTATTGGCCCCGTCCCGCCGAAGGCCACGAGGCCATGGAGATCGGTCTGGAACATCAGAGAGAACCAGAAAAATGTCAACCCTTGACTGCCCTGCTGCTCATGCCCGTGTACTCCAGGCTGGGGGAATACACCATCAATCGGCGCTGGTAGACCACGAAAAAGGATGGGGTCCATGCAACCGATCGGTCAGACCGCCCTGTCGGGTGAGAAAAAAAACGCGCCAAGTCACGATGCCGACCTCCGGTCCCCGGCCAGGGTCTGTCCCGCAAAACCTCGCCCAAAACGATTCATGCCCGTGGGTCAACAACGGTCACTCGCGGGACGTTACCCATGGTGGGTCAAGGGGGTGTCGCTGTTGGCGTTTTTCTGGGCGTTCATGGGTTGGCTCAACGAAACCTGGTTCTTCAAGTTCGACAATGCCATCTGGCTCAATCGTTATACCGAAATGGTCCTCATCCTGGCGTTTGGCCTCTGGCGCATCGTCGCGGAAAAAAATCCATACAATCGGCGACGTTTGATCATCCTGGTGGGCAACGTCACGGTGTTGTGGTGGCTGATCCCGTGGCTGTTTCCCTTCATCGAGCCTTATGTTGGCTATCTGGGGGTCCTGCCCGCCTTTCCCTCGCTGCACACCCCGGGCACGATCACCTTTTTCCTGGTGCTGGGAGCGGTGTTTCTTTTCGGCAGGCGAATCATCTGCGGGTGGAACTGTCCCTGCGTCGGCATCCGAGAGGTGGTGGGGTTTCCCTTCCGTCAGGCGGACCATGTCCCCCGTGGTCCCTGGGCCTGGCGTCTGCGGCATCTCAAGTGGTTCTGGCTGGCCCTCTACGTGGGGGCAATGTGGGTCATGACCCGTCCGGCGAACAACATCACGGCGGGTTATCTGGGCTTTTTCGGACTGATGGTGGCATTTCCCTATTTTATTTCCATGATGCTCTCTCCCTGGGTCGGCAACCGCGGGTATTGCCGTTATTTGTGCCCCTATGGCGCCACATTCGGATTGTTGAATAAAGTCGGACCGTTTCGTATCGATTATACTGCCGACACCTGCACCCGGTGCGGCCTGTGCGAGAAAGTCTGTGATATGGGCATTGCCGTATGGAAGATGGGCGCGGCACGAGGCACGATCGACACCACCGAGTGCATGGGGTGTGGCCGTTGCGTCAGCGAATGCCCGACCAACAGTCTGGCCTTTCACGATGCCCGCAATCTGTTGTTTCCGGCGCTGCGCCAGGACCGCTTCCGGTTGCGTCGTCTGGCAGATTGGAACCGGACCGCCACCCGGTGGCAGAGTGCCGGATTTGCTCTGGCGCTGGCCCTGGCGCTGGCGGGGGGGTGGTATTATTCCGGTCGCATCGGCAGCGGCAGGGAACTCATCGACAATTTGGGGACACTATGCGGATTGGCCATTTCAACCTGGTAGCCGTGCTGCTCGTCTGCCCCTGGCTGGCGTGGTCCGGCCTGCCGGAAAACCCCAGGGGAACAGGCGAAAATGCCGATCATTGGCAGCCCGATCCCATGCACGAATACTGGGATCCAGGCACCTTTCACCGTCCCGAGAAGGTGGTCGAGGGGGTATTCAAGGCCGAAGAATGTCTGGAATGCCATACCGCGTTGACACCGGGCATCGTCAAGGATTGGCAGGCCAGTCGTCATGCCAGCGCCAAGGAGCCGGTGGCCTGTCCCGCGTGTCATGGAGCGGATCACCAGAAACTGGTATTTCCGACACCCCAGACCTGCGGCGCCTGTCATCCCCAAAGGCTGGCCCAGATGGAGGAGGAAAAAAAATATGGCTTCCCCAGTCATGCCCTGGCCATGGAACGGGCCGTGGACAGCAAACACTTTGCCGACAAACCCAAGGCGGAAGTGGCTTCTTGCCTGCAATGCCATTCGGTGGCCACCAAATGCGATTCCTGTCACACCCGCCACCGCTTCGACCCCGCCGAAGCGCGACGGCCCGAGGCCTGTCTGACCTGCCACAGTGGTCCGCCCCACCCCGACGACGATGCCTATTTTTCCAGCGCCCATGGAAAAAAATACATCGCGGAAGGAACCTCGTGGAACTGGAACAAACCCCTGACAAAGGGCCATTATCCCATCCCCACCTGTGCCTATTGTCACATGAAGGATGGCAACCATCAGGTGGCGGACAAGGCGGTATGGAAATTTGGCATCCGTGAGGTCAACCCGGAAACGGCGGAAAACAAAATCAAACGCAAACGTTGGTTTTCAACCTGCGCCGATTGTCACCCGCCCGAGACCGCCCCGGCTTTCTTTCGGGAACTGGATAACGAACGCCGGTCGGCCTGGCAAAAACTCTACGGCGTGGAACGACTGCTCAAGGATCTGCGCAGCGCTTCCTTGTTGCGCCCACAGGCCCGGGAACGCCCCCCCTACCCCATGGACTGGCTGGCAAGACTGTGGCCCAGGGAACGGATCGGTTTCTACGAAGGGCAGGCTTCCGCCTTCTACAATGTCAGCGCCATCGAACGCGACTATTTTGAGATGTGGTATTTTGACAACCTGGGGGCCTATAAAGGGATGGCCCACGGTGCGAAGGAAATGTCCCATCGCTTTCATGATCGCCTGGACGCCAAGGCCCGCGACATCGCCACGACCGGCCAACGTTTGCGCAAGAGCGATGAAATCGATGCAACGGTAACGCCAAGCCCCCTGTGGATGGATGGGGAATACACCCGGTTCAACCGGGATCACAATTGACCTGAAGGAATAAAAACATGATTCAGAAACAAATGCTCACCCTCATAATGGCCCTGGTCCTCCTTGTCTGTTCCCCGGTGCCAGGAATCTCCGCTCCGGAGCAACCCCTCAACGATGCCGATGCCCTCAAAGGGGTCACCGAGGGCAAAGTGGTCTTCGACATCGGCATGGCCAACGCCCAGACCCTGCCGCTCTATCTCAAGGTGATTGCCCAAACCCATGCAGACCTTGTGCGACAACAGGTCAAACCGTCCATCGTCCTGGCGTTCCATGGTGGCGCGGTAAAACTGGTCTCCACCAACAGAGAGGCGTTCCCTCTGGAGCAACATCCCTTCCTGGCGGAAATCGCCAGCCTGCTCACCGATTTGCAGAAAAAACCCGGCGTTCGCATGGAGGTCTGCGGCCTGGCCACCAGGCTCTTCGGAGTGGAAAATGCCACCATTCTTCCAGGCATCAAAGTGGTCGGCAACACCTTCGTGTCCCTGACCGGATACCATGCCCAGGGATATGCCGCCATTCCGATCTATTGAGGCGCCGACATTCATGATCATGACACCATGCAAGGAGTCCTCCCGATGAACACACCTTCCCCTGCCACCGCACAAAGCGATACTCCAACCATCATTCGTTGGATGACAGGTCTTCTGCTCCTGGTCGCCATCGCCCTGGCGTTTCATTATCGGGCGCAGCTGGATCCGGCGCGGTTGGAATCCCTGGTACACGGATGGGGGAAATCGGGCATGGTGTTGTTCGTCGTGCTGTATGCCCTGGCCACGGTGCTTTTTTTGCCGGGATCGGTCCTCACACTGGCCGGAGGGGCGACGTTCGGTCCCTGGCTGGGAGGTATTCTCTCCCTGCTGGGGGCAACACTTGGCGCGGGGATTGCTTTTCTCATCGCCCGTTATCTGGCCGGAGCGTGGGTTGCCAAACGCGCGGAGGGATTGGCCGGGCGTTTGTTGGCCGGCGTGGCGGCGGAAGGGTGGCGTTTCGTGGCCTTTGTACGCCTGGTACCCGTCTTTCCTTTCAATCTGCTCAACTACGCCCTGGGACTGACCCGTATCCGTTTCAGCCACGCCATGATCACCTCTCTGATCTGCATGGCCCCCGGCGGCCTGGCCTACGCCTGGCTCGGCCATGCCGGACGTGAGGCCGCCACGGGTTCCGCCGATGCGGTGCGTGCCGGCATGTGGGCGCTGGCCCTGTTGTCGGTGGTGTTGTTGATTCCCCGTTGGGTCAAACAGGCGCGTCAGGCCAAAAGTCGCTTGACCATCACCCACCTCAAGGAAATGTTGGCGTTGGCAAATCCTCCCGTGGTGTTGGATGTCCGCGATGTCGCCGATTTTGTCGGAGAAAACGGTCACATCCCCGGCTCCATCAACATCCCGTTGCCCGAGCTGGAACAACGCCTGGACGAGATACGTTCCATCGCCCGTCCCCTGGCGATCATCTGCCATACCGACCGCCGGTCCGCCGAAGCGTTCCGGCGGCTGGATGCTCTTGGTATCGGCCCGATTTATTTGGTAAATGGTGGAATCAAACAGTGGCGACTGGATGGTTTTCCGGTAGAACAATGATGAAATCAATAATGAAACTGTTATTGCTTGGTCCATGCCTGAGCATCTGCCACCTGGCCTTCCCCGCGGAGGCCGCGAATGCGAAGCCCCGTCATGCCATCGTGGCGGATTGTCTTTCCTGCCACCGGGAACGGGATACGGCCCTGGTCACGGTCTGGGAAAAAAGCCGACATGCCCAGGCCGGGATCGCGTGTTCCGCCTGTCATGGCACGGAACATCAGGGATCCATGGCAGCCCGTTCCCGACGCAACGAGACCTGCATCGGGTGTCATCCGAGGGAGAGCGGCAGTTACACCCTGTCCAAACATGGTGTGATCGTCACCCTGGAGGGGACACGATTGGACCTTACCCAACCCTTGAAGGAGGGAAACCAACGCGCCCCCACCTGTCCCTATTGTCATTTTCACGATGGCGCCCATGATTCGGCGGCAGGAATTCTCCCTTTGGACACCCTGGGCGATCTCCCGTCCCCGAACGCGGCCATCCGCGCCGAGGCCCGCGCCACCCCTTGCCAGGACTGCCATTCGCCGCGCTTTGTGGCGACCTGGTTTACGACCGGTGACCGCATGGTGGCGATTGGACGCATGAAGGTCCGCGAGGCGATGCAGGTGGCGACAAACCTTGATGATCCGGAATCCAAGGCCATTCTGCAGCGCATGATCGACGACCACCTGCAAAATGTTCGCCTGGGGGTTGGGCATCAATCTCCGGACGACCAGTGGTGGCATGGCCATCCCGCCCTGGATGGTGATTTATTGCGCATTAAATCGCTGGCTGGGGATCATCTGTTACGCCGTAACCCGTCCGGATCGCCGTCTCCATTCCGGACCGGGCCATCGGACTGAAAAAAAACAGGGACGCCCGCGAACAAACGATCCACGGCGCATGAATATGGAAACGCTGCCGTTGACGATTCCTCAGAGGGCGGAACGAACTGCCCTGGAGAAAGAAATGGACGATGCTGCCATGACCCGGAAATCCTCCGGCGGATTGACCGTGCGCAACAGCACGGCGGAGTTCCTCATTTTCACCCGGCAAGCGGAGGAAGATGGCATCGAGGTCCGTTACCAGGAGGATACGATCTGGCTGAGTCAGAAGCTGATGGCAGAGTTGTTCGGCGTGGATGTGCGCACCGTCAACGAACATCTGAAAAACATTTTCACCACCGGCGAATTGGCTCCAGAAACAGTTATCCGGAAATTCCGGACAACTGCAACCGATGGAAAAAATTACCAAATCAAGTTCTACAATCTCGATGCCATCATCTCCGTGGGCTACCGGGTCAACTCGGTGCGCGCCACTCAGTTCCGCCAATGGGCGACGGGGGTACTGCGAGAATTTACCATCAAGGGCTATGTGTTGGACCGGCAGCGCATGGAGAACGGTACCTTTCTGGGCGAAGACTATTTTGAACGTTTGCTGGCGGAGATCCGGGAGATCCGACTCAGCGAGCGGCGTTTTTACCAGAAGATCACCGACATCTATGCCACGGCAGTGGATTACAACCGAAACGCCCCCACCACCCGATCCTTTTTCGCCAAGGTGCAGAACAAGCTGCACCATGCCATTCACGGCCACACCGCCGCCGAGCTGATCCGGGAACGAGCGGATAGCCGCAAGCCGCACATGGGGCTGACCAGTTGGGAATCCGCCCCAGAGGGGAAAATTCTCAAGACCGACGTGGGGGTGGCCAAAAACTACCTGACCGCCGAGGAGTTGGAGTCCCTGGGCCGCATCGTCAATGCCTATCTGGACCTGGCCGAAGAGCGCGCCCAGCGCAAGATCCCCATGACCATGGAGGACTGGGCCAAACGGTTGGATCGGTTTCTGGAATTCGATGACCGGGAAGTGCTCCAGAATGCGGGCCGCATCAGCGCCCAGGTGGCCAGGGACCATGCCGAAAGCGAATTCGAGAAGTACCGGATTATCCAGGACCGGATGTTTGAATCGGATTTTGATAAAGATGTGAAACAGATTGAAATCCAGACAAAGAGGCCGTTGGAACGGACCGGAAAGAAGGCCATTTCCTCCCGCAAAAGGCAGGGAGAGGAATGTTGATCGCGCTTTGGTTGGACGGATGTCGGTCCAGGAAACGATCAAAAAAGAATATTGCCAAGGATCCAGATACGGCCATTCTTGCTGGTACCGTCGCTGTCGGCCCCGGTACTCGTGGGATTGGGATTGTCGCCAATCTTTCGTGCCCAGGTGATGTGAACGCCGCCATGTTCGTCGGTCACCAGCGCGGCGCCGACGCCAAAACCGGACAGGGAATAGTCGTTGGGGGTGCCGGTCGCCAGGGCGTCTTCCCAGAGCTGATCGTATTGCGTGATGCGTCCAGTATCGTAGAAGGTAAAAAGTTGCGGTTCGCCAAAGTCGGTGCGACCAAAACTGTAGCGCAGTTCCGTGTTGCCCAGCCAGCCGAAATCTCCCAGCCCCTCGCCGACCGGATAGGCCCTGATCCCGGTGGGACCACCCAGTTGAAACTTTTCGGCGCTGTCAAGATTCTTCGAGGCGAACATGCCGTTGGCCGCCACGGTCCAGGAAAGAGATTCGGCCAACGACTGCCGTCGTTGCAGGCTCCAGTTGAATTTGCCGAAGTTTCCTTCCGTCCGGGCAGTCGTGGCATCGGTCGATTGATAGGAAACATTCCCGCCTAAATCAAGATTTCCCAGGCCATAGGTCAGATTCCAGGCAAGCTGTCCCTCAAAAGGATCGATCAGATCGCCCGCCGCGCCAAAGGTGTAGAGGTCAATCCACCGATCGTTAAGATTTTCACCGCTGAAAATGTTTTCGACATGTTTGCCATCATAGTTGGTCGAAAGCCAGACATTCTGCTGGCTGCTTCTTTTGAGAGGATAGCTGGCAAAGACCGAAAAGACGCTGGTATCGCTCGACAGGTTTTGCGGGACGATGGTTTCATCGATGTCAAGCTGCAACTGGGAATAGGACGTTCCCAGCTTGGCCCCGGTGGTTCCGAGGGGCATTTGGAAGGCCGCCTTGCCGGAAATCATCCCCTCGGCAGCGGCAGCGTTGATGGAAAACTGTTCCCCCATTCCGGCGGCGCTGTTGATGTTGACCTGCGCGTTGAGACGGTTGGTGCCGGTAAAACGGCTGCCGTAGTTGTCTCCCCAGAGGGTACCGGTAAAAAGACCCGATTCCTCGACCTTGGCCACAACATGCGTGGATCCGGGAAGACTGCCGGGTTCGAGGGTGGTCTTGACCGACTTGATCCCGGGAGTGTCGTTGGCAAGCAGGACAGCCCGTTCCAGGTCGTCCAGGCGCAGCGGGCTTCCCGGAGTGACGCCACTGGCAAGCTGCTTTTCGATAACTTCTGTTTTTACCACCTGACCGCCGCCATCGACCAGAATGCCCTCGAATCCCTTGCTCCCATCGACCACCCCTTCCTGAACCGCGATCCGGACCTGTCCGCCATCGATCTTCTGCGGTGGCAGATAGGCCTGTACCAGGGGATACCCCTTGGCCCGCAGGTGCGAAGCGACCGTTTCGGAGGCCTGTTTGATCTCATCCATCGTCAGGGCCCTGCCGGTCATGGGTTTGAGCAGATCATCGATCTCCTCGCGACTGGCGATGGTAACCCCGGTCACATCGAAACCCTTGACCTCGATCCGGGGGACGACCTCTTCTCCCTTGGGCTTCAGGGCCAGTTGCGACAGGGGGACCTTGAGACCCTGGATGGCCACGGCAACCTTGCCACCACTGACGACAGCCCGGGAAAGTTTCACCTCGGCATCGGGATGTCCGTTGCCCCGCAGATAGGCGGCGACGGCATGGACCGCCATCTCAAATTCGGGAAACCCAAGCTCCCGATTTTTCCACGGTTGCAACACCTGGTCGATCGCCTCGGCGGAAATCTCCGACAACCCCTCGATACGAAATTCATCGATCGACAACCTGAGCCGGGTCAGGGAGGTGGAAAGTCGCGGCATGTTGGCGCGGATCACCGTTTTTTTCGATCCCCCCGGCGACACCGCCGTTGCCGCGGCTTCGTCGGCGTGACGCTGGATTTCCGCCTGCAACCCTCCATCCAGATAGCGTTCATCCTCGGTGTTGGCGAGGGCCACCATGGCCGGAGAGGCCAGAAGAATCAAACCGATCCCTGACAATGGATGGCGGAAAAAACGCCGCGGCGGGTGGGTGGTCATGGCTCGGATCCAGGCGGCTCGAAGTTGATGGCGCATCGTTGTCCGGGTGGCAGTTCAAACTTGGGATTGGGTACCAGCAATCGGACGCGGAAGGTCGAACTGGCGGCATCGATGACACGATCGATGGTGGCCACCTTGGCGATAAAGGGACTTCCGACCAGTTTCGGCACCACC
This sequence comes from Magnetococcales bacterium, assembly GCA_015228815.1. Lineage (NCBI taxonomy): Bacteria > Pseudomonadati > Pseudomonadota > Magnetococcia > Magnetococcales > Magnetococcales bacterium. The sequence continues at coordinate 47,705 of JADGCV010000022.1, forward strand.
TCGAAAAATTGCCCGATCTTGATGCGACCAAAAAGAGTGGCCGGCAATACCGTTTCCACATGCAGGGGATCGAGTTGAGCAATACGAAAAATCCGCTCCTGTTTGACCAGATCACCTCGATTGCGATACCGATCAACGATGATACCACGGATCGGACTGGTGATGCTACGAAGCCGGATCTGCTCCCGCCGTTCCTTGAGTTCCAGTTCCGCCAGTTTTTGTTCGGTGGCGATTTCGTCGAGTTCCTGGCTGGAAAGAAGTTGACGCTGATGCAGGTCGGCATTGCGTTCGTAACGGCGGGCGCCATAGGCCGCCTTGGCCGCCAACACGTTGGCTGCCGCCTCCTGAACCGAGGAATCCAGTTGCGCCAGCAACTGATCCCGCTCCACCAGGTCGCCCCGATCCGCCTTGACCATCTTCAGGGTACCATCAACCGGCGTCCCGACATCGATTTCCATGGAGGGTTCGATCAGACAGATGGCGGCATTGTCCGATCGGGACGCGACGGTGGCAAGGGTCGTTTCGGACAGATCATCCGGAGCTGTCGCCAACGCCCTCGTGGCACCCAGACCACACACAAAAACAAAAAACATGATGATTGCACTTATTATTCTCATTCCAGGGTCCCCGAAAAAGAGAGTGCCTGCCTCATCTGGAAATCAAAATCGAGTTGGCGGCGGCGAATGCGGCGATGGAGACGTTCGACCCGCCACTGCGCAAAACGATAAAATAAACGGGCCATGGCCTGAAGAACAGGACTGTCGCGCCAGACAGCCAACATCAGGGCAAGAAGATAACGCAAAGGTGGAAGAAAATCCTTGACCAGGTCATCTTCGAGCGACAGGAGAAACTGGGCGCTCCCCGGATCACCCTGCCGGGCGCAGCGACCGATCATCTGACGATCGACACGGGCATTGTCATGACCTTCGGTCAGGATCACATGCAATCCGCCTGCGGCCAAAACCGAATCATCCGGTTGGATGTCGGTGCCACGTCCGGCCATGTTGGTGGCGATGGTCACCCGGGGCCCCATGCCCGCCTTCCTGATGGTTTCCGCTTCGGTCTTGTCCTGTTTGGCGTTGAGGACCCGGTGGGCGATCCCGGCGGCGTCCAGGCGTGCCGACAACGCCTCGGAGGCAGCCACCGTCCGGGTGCCGACCAGGACCGCCTGTCCCTTGTCGCGTCGCTCGATGATGGCCCGAAGCACCGCCTGCCACCGCTCATCGGCAGTCGCGTACAGGCAGGACGGAAGAAGTTGCCGCCGCGACCGCCGTTGCGGTTGCACCCGCACCACCCCGACGCCGTAGACATCCATCAATTCACGGGCCACCTCGCGGCAGGTTCCGGTCATCCCCGAAAGGCGCAGATAGCGGCGAAAAAACGATTGATAGCTGATTCGCGCCATCACCTCCTTTTCGGGACTCACCGGAACGCCTTCCTTGAGTTCGATCAATTGCTGCAAACCCCGTTCCCAGGAACGATCAGGCATCACCCTCCCGGTATGTTCATCCACAATCATGACTTTGGCAACCCCCTGATGCTCCCGCACGATATAGTGAACATCGCGCTGAAAACCATGCAAAGCCCAGAGTGCCTGGCGGATGGTCTCCTGGGAACGCATGTCGCCACGCCACAGTCCGGAAAGCCCCCGACGCATCCCTTCAAGTCGCTCGCGGCCCGCATCGGTCACATGGGGGACCCTGCCTTCCATTTCATAATCCTCTCCGGCAATGAGTTGACGTGCCAGGGCGATGGCCTCGGCGTGAAATTCTTCCGCGCCCGGATCGCGGCGTTCGGCGGAGATGATCAATGGCGTGCGTGCTTCGTCGATAAAAACGCTGTCCGCCTCATCGACGATGGCAAACTGTAAACCGTGCAGCATGATGGTGTCACGCATCCGTCCTGTCAGTCGGTCCAGGGACATTATCAATGGTTTCATATGCCTTCCAAGGGTGATTCTGTCGCGCAGATAGTCGAATACAAGAGTTTTATTGGTGCAATACACGATATCCTGCCGATAAGCCTGAATCTTTTCTTCGGAAGGGGTCCCTTCGAGCACCAATCCCGTGGATAAACCAAAGGCAGCATACAACGGTTTCATCAGGTTGGCATCCCGTTGCGCCAGATAATCGTTGACCGTCACGACGTGGACCTTCATTCCCGACAAGGCGACGGTAATGGCCGGCAAGGTGGCCATGAGGGTTTTTCCCTCCCCCGTATCCATTTCGACCACCCGTCCATGCAACAGGTGATACCCTCCGCGAAGCTGCGCCGGGAAATGGCGCATTCCGAGAATTTCACCCGCCAGGGTGCGAACAAGGGCAAAACATCGGGCGACATTGGCACCGGACAGGCCATGGCATCGCAGTTGCCGGCGAAGTTCGGCAAGCAAGGGGGATCGATCCCCTGGGAGGACACTCTGGAGGAGCTCTTCTTCCCGTTCGATCCGGGCCAGGACCCAATCGATCCGTCCCGGACGGGCGAGGAGGTGCGTTTCAAGGGTCAGCCGAAACCATTGGGCGATCCGGTCGATCGAGGACCGTCCTTCCCTGACGTGGCGTTGGGGATAGGGATCTCCGATGAGGGCTTGGGCGGGTATCGGATTCATGCCTGGGACCATCGCAAACCGCGGGGGGTCATACCGCAAACCGTTTCAGGAACAATTGCCGCAGTTCCCGATACCATTGGACGGCAAGCGGGGCATCCTCATGGACAAAGCGGACATGGATGCGGTTGCCCAGGGCCTTGGGAATCCTGTCACCGGAAAAGGCGAGTTCAAACTGGAACAAAGGCGTCAGCGCCTTGGGTTCGGGGGCATCGGGATTGAGACCGATGGTCCCCCCCCCCGCCAGAGACAGGGCCAGACTCGGCAAATCATGGGTGGCGGCGGGGACCTCGCGGACGATCCTGGCGGGCAGCAGATCCCAGATGCGATCCACGGCACGCAACTCCACCCCGAGGGTATGATGACGCACCAGATCGACCGCCCCCTGAGGCACCACGGCCAGCAACGTGAAGCGCGACGGATCCAGAACGAAGGCCACGACATCGCCCCGCTTCAGATAACGACCCGGATAATCGACCGGGGCCGCCATCACGAACATTCCTTCATGAGGGCTTGTCATGGTCATCGCCTTGCGACGGGATTCAAGATCGGCCAGTTGTTCGGCGACATGGTCAAGTTCGAACGCGGCAATCTGCGCCTGCATCCGGTCGAAGGTGGCGGCCAGTTCCAGACGCGAGGCGACCTCCCGGCGCTGTTGGCGCAATTGTTTGTGACGGGCCTCCAGTTCCGGATCGGCGCAGGTCAGGAGCGGCTCGCCGGTCCGGACATCCGTTCCCGGCATACGGAGGACCGCATCCCCAAGACAATGCAGAGGGGCGCGGATGCGCGATTCCTCGGGCATCCAGATCACCCCCTCGGTCATGGTCCACGCCGACACCGGAACCAGGCCGATCCCGATCAAAAGAAGTACCGCTCCCAGGCCCGACAACCCCGCCGCCCGAAGGCGATGACCTTCAAGGCTGGGGCTTGTGGCCAGGGACTTGATCTGCCGCCAGAGGGGAGCGATCAACATTCCCCAGGCCGACCAGAAGGCCAATAGAACACCAATGAAAAAATAATTTCCCGCAACGAGCAGAATGATCGCCACGGCAATGAACATACGATAGAAAAACGAGGCGACGGCATAAACCAGGAGCCATGCGGCCTCTCCCGGAGTCATCGGCGGGGGTTGGCTCTCGGCGACGCCGAACAGATGACGATGGACAATGTGTCCCAGATACTGATTGGACTTCTGACCCAGATTGGGAATTTCCAGGGCATCGGAAAAAATATAGTAGCCATCGAAGCGGATCAGGGGATTGATGTTGAATATGAGGGTCGTCAATCCCGCCACAAGAATGATTTCATGCAGAATGGCCCGTCCCAGACCGGGACTGATCTCGACCCAGAGGGCCATCGCCACCGAAGCGACCGCCAGTTCCGCCATCATTCCCGCGGCCCCGACCTGCATTCGCCTGAATTTATCGGGAAAGGCGATGGTGGCGGAGGCATCGACATAGGGAACGGGAACCAATACCAGAAACATCAGTCCCATCTCGTGACAGGCACCACCATGATGTTTGACCACCAGGCCGTGCCCCATCTCGTGAACCGCCTTGAGGATCGGAAAGACGAACCAGAGCAACAGTATGTTCTCGGCGGTGAACGCCCGTGCCGTCAGATCCCGGGTCAGTTCATCCCAATGCATCGCCGCCTGGATCGCCCCGGACACGACCAGAATCAGCCACAGCCAGGGGATCATCACCATGAACCATCGCGGGACAAGCGCCAGAATGCGACGCAAAAGCCGATCGGGGTCGAAAAGTGGTATTTTCAGGGAAAGGGGATTGGCGATGTACTGTTTGAGCTTTTGCCAGTGAACCCGCGACCGGCGTTCGCTCATGTCTTCGAGGTCGGGGGAACGATCGGTCAGAAGAACGTTGGCCTGATGGAGTTGATTGAGCAACTGGACGATTTCATCCTGGGTTGGCGCGTTGTCGCCATTCCGTTCGCACAGATGCTTCCAGATTTCATCCAGGGAATGAAAACCGTCAAACATCGACACCACGCCATAGGCGGCGGGATTCAGTCGCAAAAACCGGCCACTGGCCCGATCCTGGAGAATATGCCACCGCTGACCGCGATAGAAATGACGCAGCACCCGGGCCTGTCCACGCAATCGCGGTCGGAGCAGGGCGACTCGATACCATGAATTGGAAAAAATAGCCGAAGACACTTGAAATTGCGTCCACCCTTGACGGTTTCCGGTCCACCACGATTGCCATCATTCCACACCGGCGCGACGACAAAGATTCCAGGAAGACAGCATATTCCATTTGCCTGTCCAGGGGAAGAACGCCGGTCTTTTTCCAAAGATCCAGCCGATCGAAAGCCTCTGTGTCAGGCATAAAGTCAATTGAACGATGATCAGTTCATATTATTGTATCCTGGACGAACCCGCTTGATATTTTACTGGAAACACTTGTGAAAGAAGAAGCGCGGGAGTAAAAGGATATTCAGTCACAATCGATTCGTTCCTGCATGGTCTGGATGGAAACCGATGTCGCTGCACATGGAACACGCCTGTCGTCCCGTGAACAAGGTGCCGCCCAAACGGACGGCCGACTGCATTCTGCTGCCCGTGGAACGGTATGCCTGTCCCCGGATGCCACAAAAGATTGTCGTTGTCGGGGCTTCGACCGGTGGTACCGATGCCTTGAGGGAATTTCTGCAACCGATGCCTGCCGCCATGAACGGCATTGCCATCGTCCAGCACCTGCCCCACGACTATAACGCCATGCTGGCCAGGCAGTTGCAGAACCATTGCGCCATGGAGGTGCGGTTGGCGCGCAATGGCGATGAAATGCGGCAAGGGTTGGTGTTGTTGTCTCCGGGGGATCGCCACATGTTGCTTCATCGCCGGGGTTCTTCCTTTTATGTCGAACTCAGGGAGGGACCTCCGGTCCGCCGTCACCGGCCCAGCGTCGATGTCCTGTTCCGTTCGACGGCCAACTGTGCCGGGGCCAACGCCATCGGAGTCATCCTCACGGGAATGGGCGATGACGGGGCCTCCTGCATGGTCGAAATGCGCCGGGCCGGCGCCTTGACCATCGCCCAGGACAAAAAAACATCCGTCGTCTTCGGAATGCCGGCTGAAGCAATCCGCCGGGGAGGCGCATGGCACACCCTTCCCCTTCCGGCCATCGCGCCAAAGGTAATGGCCGCCTGTCTCAAGATGAATCCAAAGATGAAGGATCCGTGATCCATGGGAAAAACCGGGGGAGGAAATGGACATCGACGCGGTGGTGGAACGGTTGATTCTGGAACGAGGACAACTGGATCCTCTGCTCCTTCTCCGTCAGATCGGCGTTCTTTCCGACTCCGGACTGACGGCGTGGCGTCAGGGGCAGGTCGGCAGTCTTGATGATGTGTTGACCGGAGATCCCCTCTGGATCGACGGATGTTTGCGACAAGCCGCCCGCATGGCCCGAATCCTTGGGCTGAAGCCGAAAACAGTCACCAGCCACGGCATGGATTCCGCGGGAATCCGAATCGACCTCAAGGTGGATGCCGGTGGCAACCCCGGTCGGATGGCATTGTTGACGACCCAGTACCATCGTCCCGAACCGGGTGTGGGGAGCAGGCAGATGGACCTGTTTCTCGACAATCCCGAGACAGGATTGATCAACGATCTGCTCCACGCCATCGCCCGACATGACCTGGAGCGCGTCAGAAGCCATTCCATACGACTTGAGAAATGGAACCCGGAAAACAGTCTCCTCAAGGAACTGCGACCGATGATGGCCGCGATCGAAAATCGGGAAGCGTGGCGCGACAATCCCCAGGAAGGATACCGGTGGTTGGAACGGGAAATCATCCCCCACGCCGCCGGGCTGTTGGGCAACCTGGAGGGAATGTTTCTCAAACCATTCCATCAAACCCTCGACCAGGCCCTGACCGGCGTCCCCTTCGACCCCAACGAGCCAAACATCCATCGATCCTGGACGCTGGAACGCCTCGGCGATTGGAAATCGCTGGTGGAATGCGTGCTCCTGGAGGAAGGATGGACCAGGCAGCCGGTCTTGCTGACCCGACTGGCCATGGCCTTGCACAAACTCCGGCGGTTGGAGGCCAATCGGCAGGTGTGGATACGATTCTTCTGGGAATTTCCCGAAATCGCCGGACGGACCCTCGAAACACGCGGCGACAAGGACCTGCTGCGCATGTGGCACGCCTTTCTGGACCGGAATCCCGCCGAAAAGGAAATGTTTCCCGCCTGGATGCTGCTCGAACAGCCCCGGCTGGCCGAAAACGAAGGGGAATGGTTGGACATGGATGGGCCGGACCCCGTTCCAGGAAAGCAGGCGTTTTCGATGTTGGCCGAGTTGTTGCGCCTGGAACAGGAAATGCCGGACTCGGTCGAAACCCTTGCGCAACGGCGTCGCCTCAAGGAAGCCTTTCCCGAGGTCTTTTCAATGTTTCTTCAGACGGTGCATCGCACGACCATTTCGCGCTAAATCACAACCATCCTGGAACACGTCGTTTCCGAACGTCATTCCCTGCTACGGCGGGAACCCAAAACGTTGCTCGGTCGCGTTGCGTTCTGGATTCCCGCCATTGAAAAATGAATCATGTCTCCGAATCTCCTTGGTTCACTTCCGGACCGCAAGACGTTATTCTGTCCATGTCGTCAAGGGGGTCCCCAAGCCTGATCTCAAAAACAAGGTTCACGTCATGGACACCAACGCCCACATCGTCAACGACCCGAACATCTGCGGAGGCGCCCCGGTCTTCAAAGGCACCCGCGTCCTACTGCGCACCATCCTGGCCAGCCTGGCGGAAGGGGACGATCCCGAGGAACTGCTCAAGGACTTTCCTACCCTTACCATGGAAGATCTCCGCGCTGCCATCGCCTTCGCTGCGGCATCGGCCGTGGAGGACCTGCCCTGGCCGGGAACGCCCAAGGTTGCATGAAGATCAAGCTCGACGAAAACATGCCCTTCCGGTTAGCTGCGGACTTGAGTTCCCTGGGCACGGATCATGGAACAAGTGGAAACCGCTTGTTCCATGATCCAGCCAAGACCGTTGTCGGGAATTTCCTTCCTTCAAGCGGCGGCTTCGGCGTTGACCTGTCCCTGTCGGACTGCACGAAGTTCCTGGGCGGAGAAAATCTTGTCGGTGTCGAGGATCATGATGAACTTGCCCTCGTGCTTGCCCATCCCGCGCAGATAGTCGGCCCGCAGTTTGGTCCCGATCTTGGGTGGTTTTTCGACGTTGTCGGGTTGGAGTTCGAAGACCTCGCGGACCGAGTCGGCCATGGCGCCGACGACGGTCTGGGTTCCCTCCTCGGTCATCACCTCCATGATGATGAAACAGGTATTGACGGTCGGTTGGGTCTGGGGCATGGAAAACTTGGCGCGCATGTCCACCAGGGGGACGACGCTGCCGCGCAGATTGATGACCCCGAGCATGAAATCGGGGGTCCGGGGCACCTTGGTCACCTTGGTATACTCCAGAACCTCGCGCACCCGGGCGATTTCGACGGCGAATACCTCGCTTCCCAGGTGGAAGGTCAGAAATTGGGTCGGTTCGGTAATTCCTTCTACACTCATCGGTCTACCCCTCGATTGGTTACTTGAGTTAGCGCCTCCCCTGCGGCCTTTTCCGCATTTCCCATTTTATACAACATACCTGCGTCACTTCCAATCCCCGTGAAAAAAAATGGTCTGTTTTTCCATTTCTCCCCCCTGGCCCCGTGGTATCCCGCCGATGGCAATGCCCGCCGAACATCCAACGTTCGACATGATCGGTTCGCGGTCACGCCAAGGAAGTTCCTATCTTTTTTTCAATGGCTGCAACACAATATCCCCAATGCGGGGACAGCAGCCCCGCCATTTCATCCTTCAACGCCCAAGGACCATTCATTCTCATGGAGCGATTTTCCCTTCTGGTTCCGCTGCTCCTGGCATTGTCGAGCACGCCTCATTGCCTGGGAATGTGTGGTGGAATCGTGGGAGCCGCGGCATTCCACCGGGCGCGGTTTCATGGCGGATTCCGCGAGCAATGGCCTTTTCTCCTCGCCGCCAACGCCGGAAAGATGGTCAGTTATGCCATGGCGGGTGGCATGGCGGCGACGTTCGGTCACTCGCTCCTGTCGCGGCTTTCCCTGGAAAACGGTCATCTGTGGCTGCTTGGCGGATCGGGATTGATATTGATCGGCAACGGAATGTTTCTCCTGGGACACTTCCCCCTGATGCGCCATCTGGAACGCCTGGGCAACCTGGTGTGGCGCCTCCTGGAGCCGTTGGCGCGGCAATTGATCCGGGCCTCCGGCATGGGACAAGGTTTCTTGTTGGGGATGGTGTGGGGATGGTTTCCATGCACCCTGGTCTATGGGGCCCTCCTCTGGAGCAGTGCCGCCTGCTCTCCGGCATCGGGGGCCCTGGTGATGGCCCTGTTCGGACTCGGAACCTTTCCCGCCATGATCGGCGCCGGATGGTTGACCGGATGGCTCGCCCGCTTCGGCGGAATCGCCCGCTTCAGTACGATCATCGCTTGGCTCGTGACCGGTTTTGGGATATTCTGCATAATAATCGCTGTATGGTCCGGATACCATCCACACATGTCGATTGTTGATTCTGTCCCGTCGTGTCATGATCCCCAGGGGGTACCGGGACATGGCCATGACCTCTTCCCTCTGGCATTGTGTCCGATTGCTCCATGAAACTCAATGAATCCAAAGAAGAATCGATCGATGCGACCGGAAACGCTCCCTCCTTCCAGGCGGTCATGCGGGCGGCGCGACTGGTGGCGGCGACCGATACGACCGTCCTGATTCTCGGAGAATCGGGGGTCGGCAAGGAACTCCTGGCCCAATCGATCCACCAGTCAAGCCACCAGGCCGGTGGACCGTTCGTCCCGGTCAACTGCGCCGCCCTGTCGGAATCACTGGCCGAAAGTGAACTGTTCGGACACACCCGGGGGGCCTTCACCGGCGCCGTCGGAGAGCGGACCGGACGCATTGCCGCCGCGCATGGCGGAACGCTGTTTCTCGATGAGATCGGCGACATGCCCCTGTCGGTTCAGGCCAAGGTGCTCCGCTTTCTGGAAACGGGAGAATGTCAGGTCCTGGGGCGGGAACGTCCACGCCAGGTCACGGTCCGGATCATCGCCGCGACCCACCGCAATCTGGCCGAAATGGTCGCCGAGAACCGGTTTCGCGCCGATCTGTTCTATCGTCTGCATGTCGTGCCCCTCCATCTTCCCCCCCTTCGCGAACGGGGAAACGATGTCGTCCTTCTGACCAAAAGGTTTCTCACGCACTTTTCCCGCCGCCTCGGGGTGACGACTCCGAACATCGCCCCCGCCGCCATCGAACGGTTGTTGCAACACGACTGGCCGGGAAACATTCGCGAATTGCGCAACCTGTGCGAGCGGGCCGTCGTCTTCCAGGGCGGAAACACGATCGACGAAACCTTCATCACCGGACAACTGGCGGCTTTGCGGACCCCTTTTCACAGGGATCCGGCACGATCCGCCGCGACGGCCATTCGCGAGTCCGCCAACCAACAATCGCTCTCTTTACAGGGACCGCACATTCCCCAGGAAGGGATGAGCCTGGCGGCATTGGAAAAGGAACTGATCCAAAAAGCGCTCGCACGCACCAACGGCAACCGCACCCGCGCCGCGAAACTCCTGGACCTTACCCGGGACACCCTTCTCTACCGCATGAAAAAATATGCCCTGCGGTAACATGTTCCAATGCGATCGCTTCGGGTTCATGCGTAGCGACCGGAAACGGGTGGCCGCCAACGATTTTGATGGACGGCACACCCCTTTCACGGAACAATGAACCATCGGACACACCTTCCCGATCAACCGCAAGGAACACGTCATGAAGTTCATCGATCCACGCATCGACTTCGCCTTCAAGAAGATTTTCGGCAGCGAAGACGCGAAGGATATCCTGATCTCCTTTCTGGAGAGTCTGCTCGGGTTGGATGGGAACCGGCGCATCGTGGAATTGACAATCCTGGACCCATTTCTGGCGCCACGCATCAAGGACCTCAAGTCTTCCGTGCTGGATGTGCGCTGCAAGGATCATCGCGGCATCTCGTATGTGGTGGAGATGCAGATGGAGAAAGTCGCCGGATTTCTCAACCGCATCCAATACAACAGTGCCAAAGCCTATTCCGGACAGATCGGCAGGGCTGAAGACTACCCCAAATTAAGACAGGTCATCGCGATCACCATCACCGACTTTATCCTGTTCCCAAACTTCGACCACAGCGTTTCCTGCCACCAGTCCCAGGAAACCATCACGGGCGATTCGTACCTGAGCGATATTGTCCATTATTTCGTGGAGTTGACAAAATTCACAAAAACCTTGGAAGAGTGTGACGGAATCCTTGACAAATGGATCTATTTCATTCGCCATGCCGACACCCTGGAACGGGTACCCGACCCGTTGGACCTGCCACCATTCCGGCATGCGTTCGAAAAGGCCATGGTCGCCAACATGACGCAGGATGAGCTGGATCTTTATGACAAGGCCGGCATCGCCATTGCCGATGCACGCGGACGGATCGAACTGGCACGAGAGGAAGGCATTCAAACGGGCGAAGCCAAAATTCTGACCCGCCAGTTACAACACCGTTTTGGTTCCGTACCCGATTGGGCCAGCAAAAAAATCGCCAAAGCCGAACCTCCTGTCCTGGAGAAGTGGAGCCTTCAATTCTTGGAGGCCACGTCCCTGGAGGATGTATTCGCGGAAAACCAGGGATCCACCCGGATTGAGAAAAAACTTTGATCAGGCAAAGGGGAAGGAATCTTAAATGCGATTGCCCTGGCACATGCGTGGCAAACCATTGCCATAATCCGATGGTCGTGTTAGCCTTCCTTTTTTAATCTCAGGCCGACATGTCGCCGATCATGTTTCCCCCCGTCACGGCCGAGCTAAGGAGAGGCCCTTGAGCAAGGAAGATGTCATCGAAATGGAAGGGACGGTCCTCGAAAACCTTCCCAATGCCATGTTTCGCGTGGAACTTGAAAACCAGCACAAACTTTTGTGTCATATTTCGGGAAGGATGCGCAAGCATTACATCCGGATCCTCCCGGGGGACAAGGTTACGGTGCAACTGACCCCCTACGATCTTTCCAAGGGCAGAATTTCCTACCGTCACAAGTAACAACCCCTTTCCTCCATCCCTCCCAAGGTACATGCCTGGAGGAAGAACGGGTTCGTCATCCCTTGGAACATCCGGTTGCCGCGAAAGAAAAACCCATCGACAAAGGGTAAAATCGGAATTTTCGACCGCCGGTCCTTTACAGAGACAAAAAAAGGTTCGATAGTCTCCCTTTGAAACCGAGCGTTGCAACCATGCGCCAGGAGCAGTCCGGTCATGACCGATTCCCCCGAAAGCCCTCCTTCCATGAACGCATCGACCGAGAATCGGGCGGAAGCCCGGGAAGGAAACGAAACCGATGCCGTCTGTCGGGCCGCGATCACCACGGAACTTCCCTGGTCCATCGAGGACTCGCTGAATCTGTATCATGTGCTTGCCTGGGGCGAGGGATACTTCGGCGCCAACGACAAGGGCAATCTGACCGTCTCCCCTTCGCGTGATTCCAATCGCTTCATCGACATCAAGGAACTTGCCGACGAAATCCAGTCCCAGGGGATTTCCCTGCCGGTCCTGGTTCGCTTTTCCGACATTCTGCGTTCGCGGATCGAACACCTGTATGGTTCCTTTCAGAACGCCATCAAGGAATACGGCTACCGTGGCCGGTATTACGGCATCTATCCCATCAAGGTCAATCAGCAGCGTCAGGTGGTCGAGGAGTTGGTGCAGTTCGGACGTCCCTACCTCATGGGGTTGGAGGCAGGTTCCCGGCCCGAACTGCAAATCGCCCTCGCCATGCTCGAAAACATGGAGTCGCCCATCGTCTGCAACGGCTACAAGGACAGGGAGTTCATCCGCCTGGCCCTGATGGGGGTCAAGATGGGGCGCAGGATCCACATCGTTGTTGAAAAACCCCAGGAACTGGCTTTGTTGCTCGAAATCTCCAGGGAAATGCAAACCCGGCCCCTCATCGGCGTTCGCATCAAACCCGAGGCGACGGGCCAGGGTAAATGGATCTCATCGGGTGGACCCTTTTCCAAATTCGGGCTTTCGGCCACCGAAGTGCTCGACATGGTCCGCGAACTGACAAAAAGGGACATGCAGGACTGCCTGCAACTGCTCCATTTCCATCTGGGATCGCAGATTTCCAATATTCGTCGGTTCAAGAATGGTCTGGCCGAACTGGCCCGCTATTATGTCGAACTGCGCACGCTGGGATGCAATGTCGAATATGTCGATGTCGGTGGGGGGCTTGGCGTCGATTATGACGGTTCCAGTTCGACCAACGATTCCTCGGTCAACTATTCCATTCAGGAATATGCCGATGACGTGGTCGGATACATGCACGATGTCTGCGAAAAGAAAAATCTGCCTCATCCCAACATCATCACCGAAAGCGGTCGCGCCCTGACAGCACATCATGCCATGCTGCTGATCAACGTCCTCGAAACCTCCTCCCTCCCCACCGAAGAGGGGGGATTGACGGTCGAGGAAGAGGATGTCCTGGAAATCCGGGAACTTGCCGAAATGTTGGACATTCTCAACAGCCGCAACGCCCGGGCCATCTGGCACGATACCATGCAGGTCCGGGAAGATTTGCAGAAAATGTTCGTCCTGGGATCACTCGATCTGGCCAAACGCTCCAAGGGTGAGCGGATGATTTATCACATCGCCACCAAGATCGGCTCCCTCGCCCGCGACATGAACAACCCACCGCCCGAACTGCTGGAGGCCCAGGAATACCTGATCAGCAGATATTACTGCAATTTTTCCGTCTTTCAATCGCTGCCCGATCACTGGGCGATCGATCAATTGTTTCCCATCGCCCCCATTCACCGCCTGAACGAACGTCCCGGAAACCTTGCGACGCTCCAGGACATCACCTGCGACTCGGACGGACACATCGATCGGTTCATCGACTGGGAACGGGGCTGGAAACCGGCCCTCGAACTTCATTCCTTCAAAAAGGGAGAACCCTATGTCCTGGGAATCTTCCTGACGGGGGCCTACCAGGAAATCCTCGGCGATCTGCACAATCTGTTCGGCGACACCAATGTCGTCCACGTATCGCAATCGGACGATGAACGGGGATGGAGCTTTTGCCAGGTGTTGTCGGGACAACTGGTGCGGGATGTGCTGCGGCATGTCTCCTACGACCCCGAGGATCTGGTGCAGAAAGTCGATAAACTCACCCGAAAAGCCATCACCGAGGGCAAGGTGAGCAAGGAACAGGGACGGCTCTACCTTCGCGATTACGTCGCTGCGCTGAACGATTATACCTACCTCGAAACAACCTGAGGCCATTACGGAATGGACCCGAGTCAATTTTTCCATTGATCAACTGAAGATATGGTCTTGCCGGTGTTGAGCGTCCTGTTACTTCTTCCCCTGGCCGGAGCGGTCGTGGTGGCCCTTCTGCCCATCCGATACCTGGAGCGGGTTCGTTGCATCGCCATCGCCCACGCCTGGATCGCCTTGCTGATCGCCTTGTCGCTGTGGCAAAAGTTCGACCCCCATGCGGCAACCATGCAACTCGTCGAACGCTACGTCTGGAATCCCCGCCTGGGAACCTACTATTCCCTTGGCATCGACGGATTTTCCTTTCCCATGGTGGTCCTGACGACACTGCTGTCCCTGATTGCGCTGATGGCCTCCAAACATGTGGAAAATGCCGGAAAAGGCTATTATGCCCTGATGTTGCTGCTGGAATCGGCCATTCTTGGCGTCTTCATGGCCCAGGACTGGGCCTTGTTCTATCTTTTCTGGGAATTGACCCTCGTTCCCTTGTTTTTCCTGATCGATCGCTGGGGCGGTCCCAACAGGGACAGCGCCTCCATCAATTTTGTTCTCTACACGATGGGCGGATCGGTGTTCATGCTGATGAGCCTTCTGGTTCTCTTCGATACCTCGATCGGCCATTCGTTCGAAATGACCGCGATGGCCACAGGGGCGCTCGATCTGGACACCCGAACGCAATTGCTGATCTTCGCCGGCTTTCTCATCGGCTTCGGAGTCAAGATTCCCCTGGTGCCCCTGCATGGGTGGCTGCCTCTGGCCCATGTCGAAGCCCCAAGCCCGGTGAGCATTCTGTTGTCGGGGGTGCTCCTGAAAATGGGCGCCTATGGGTTGATCCGGGCCGCGACAACCCTGCCCAAGGCCATGGTCGTCCTGCAACCCTACCTGGCGACCGCCGCCTTCGTCGGTCTCCTGTATGGCGGCATACTCGCATGGAGACAACAAGACCTGAAACGGATGATCGCCTACTCCTCCGTGAGCCACATGGGCGTCGTCGTCCTGGGAATCTCCGCCCTCAATCAACCCGCCATCCTCGGGGCAACCATGCAGATGGTCGCCCACGGACTGGTTGCCGGAAGCTTGTTCCTCCTGATCGGCCTTCTTTATGAACGGACCCATACCCGGGACGTCACGGCCTACAGCAACCTGCTCCGGGTAACCCCCCGCTTCGCCCTGTTCACCATTCTGGCCTTGTTGGCGGCAATGGGGTTGCCCGGAACGGCAGGCTTCATCGCTGAATTGCATACCCTCATCGGCGGCTATGAACGTTGGGGATGGTTCGTGGTCCTCCTCACCATGTCGGTTCTGATCAGCGCCGCCTACGCCTTTCGCACCATCGGAAAGCTGTTTACCGGACCAGAACGTCAAGAAATGTCTAAAATTCAGGATATGAATCCATTCGAGATGCTGGCCGCATCCCTGCTGGTCGGCGCCATTCTTCTGACCGGATGGTTTCCGGCATTCGTGCTCGATACGATGTCCACATCGGTCAACGTGTTCAGTGCCACCTTTTCATCCCGATTCTAGCGTGGTGTGATATGAATCATAACCATCATTCCACAGAATCAGATCCGAAGAGCCGCATCCGTCAGGGACTCCACCATATGGAACACCGCCTGATCGCCCAGGCGCCGCTAAAAGATTTTGTCCATCACAACACCCTTCATGCGTTCCAGGAACATCCGTTTCGCGAGGCGTTGACCATCGCCTCCCGTGAAACCGGAACCCGCATGTTCCTGTCGAACCACCGTTTTCGCGAATTGTTTCGTCAGGGACGGATCACGAGGGAAGAACTCCTGGAGGTCATTCTCGACGATGCCACACTTGATGCCCGGGCCACGATCGCCGCGGGAGATGATTTTTGCGTGGCGAAAAAAGATGTGTACCTGTGCGGACTGATTCATGATCTGTCCGCCGTCGAAGCGCTGCAACTGTCCTGGCAGATTGAGGAAAACCAGGCACTGAACCGTTTTCCGCCCGATCTTCCCCGCGAAACCGGAACAAAGATTCTTCAGTGGTCCGGACTGAAGGGAGAAGCGGAAGCGGTTGCCGATCTCTGGTCCGCCGCCCTCGAAGCCCTGTCATTGGGTCATGAACCGGTTCATCCGGAACAATTGCTCGATCTTTCCGCCGATCAGGCGGAGGCGATGATCAGCGAGATTGCCCGCAACGCACCCGCCCAGGAAGGTGCGTCGTTCCAGGTCCGCATCCAGATCCGCATGGAATCGGATTCATTGCTCGATGATCTCATACATCGAATCGGCCCCGAATGGACGATCCGCCGTTTTCTTCAGGCATTGACCGGTACCGACATCCTTGAGGCAATTCAACCGCATCTGGTGCGCCAGATGGCCAACTACATGGACCTGGGCATTGCCTCCTGGCAGGTGGGAAGAGATTCCGGGGGGTTTTACAACTATTGGAAAGAATGCGCCAAACGCGATTGGGCATGGATTTTCGAGGAGATTTCCGACTGGGATGACATGATGGCCGAGTTGCCGGAGACTTCCCTGGACGCAATCATGGCCGAGTTTCTGGCGATGGGATTGCCGGAAGAACATTGGCCGAGCTACATGGAACGGTTGTGTCAGGAAATTCCGGGCTGGTCGGGGATGTTCTCCTGGCGGCAACAGCATCCTGGATATGGCAATTCGCAGCTTGAATTCGACCTGGCCGATTATGTGGCGGTCCGTTTGATCCTTGAGCGGTTGTTCGCCCGTCGGCTGTGCGTCCAGACGTGGAAAATATCTTCCAATCTGTTTTTCATGCGCTGGTATTTCCAGAACAACAAATCGGAACTTCTGGTACGTTTCGCCCTGTTCAACCAGGCCCTTCCGGATCACCTGTCGGGGCGCGCCCGGGAACTGTTGCATGCCGACCCCTTCCCGACGATCGATGAATGGCGTGCCGTGGCGCATCTGCTGTGGACATGGAAAGGCGGCCAGTCGGTGGAAGCGGCGGGAAACTACTGTCTGCACCATGATGCCTGGCCACTTTTTCGCCTGGGATTGTATCTGGGTCTGTGTGGCGCGACACTCCGGTCGTTTTCAAAAGTGCAGGTGGATGCCCTCCTTTCGTGTCTGGCGGTCCTGACCCCTGAAACCAGTGGTTTTCTCTGGCTTCAGGCGTATGAGTGCCATTACCGGGACGAATTGTTTCACGCCGTCCTGCACAACCATGGACACGGGGCCTGGGCCAGGAGGGAACGCCGTCCGCGGGCCCAGGTCATCTTTTGCATGGATGATCGCGAAGAGGGGATCCGGCGGCATCTGGAGGAGATCGATCCCGAGATCGAAACGTTTGGCGCCGCCGGTTTTTTTGGCGTGGCCATCAACTGGAAAGGTCTGGACGATTCCGGCGAATCGGCCTTGTGTCCCATTGTGGACCGTCCTTCTCACAAGGTTTGGGAAATGGTCCCGGAACGGGAGTCGTCCCTCAAGGAGGAACATGACCATCGACTCGGGATTCTGGCCACGTTCAAGGATCATCTGTTCAACGGCGCCCGGCATGGACTGCTCCGCGCCACGGCTGTCCTGGCGCTGTCCGCTCCGGCCCTGTTGTTTTCCCTGACGGCCAAACATCTTGATCCCCTGGGATTTGGCCAGTGGATCGAAAAGCTCGGCTCCAGATTCTTCCCGCCCCTGCAAACCGCCATCACCCTGACTGCCCCGGAGGACGGAACCCCTGCCACACCCGAACGCAATCGTTCCGGATTCACCGATGCCGAACAGGCGCAACGGGTTGGAAAATTGTTGCGGATCATTGGCTTGACCTCGGGGTTCGCGCCGTTGGTGGTCATGATGGGACACGGATCGACGAGCAAGAACAATCCCCATCGAGCCGCCTACGATTGCGGCGCCTGTTCCGGGCGCCACGGTGGACCCAACGCCCGGGTGTTCGCCGCCATGGCCAACCGGCCCGAGGTCCGGGCCCTGCTGGCGCGGGAGGGAATCGACATTCCCGAGGACACACGCTTCGTCGGCGCCAATCATAATACCTGCGACGAATCCTTTTTCTGGTACGATCGCCATCTTGTCCCCCCGGAAACCTTGTCCTGCCTGGAACGGTGCCGCGAAGACCTCAACGCAGCCGCCCGCCTGAGCGCCCAGGAACGGTGTCGCAAGGTGGCCTCCGCCCCGGACGACCCCGACCCGTTCCTGGCCCTGGATCATTTCCGTAGCCGGGCCCGGGACGTAAGCCAGGCCCGGCCCGAACTGGGACATGCAACCAACGCCGCCGCTTTTGTCGGTCGCAGAAGCGTCAGCCGCGGTCTTTTTCTCGACCGCAGGGTGTTTTTGATCTCCTACGATCCCACGACCGATCCGACGGGAGAAGTGCTCCAGGGAATCCTTCTCAATGTCACCCCTGTCGGAGCGGGGATCAATCTGGAATACTATTTTTCCACCGTCGGCAACGACCGTCTGGGCTGCGGTTCCAAGGTCACCCACAATCTGACCGGATTCTTCGGCATCATGGATGGAACCGAATCGGATTTACGCACCGGCCTTCCTTTTCAGATGATCGAGATTCACGAGGCGATGCGTTTGCAGATCATGGTCGAGGCGGAAACCCGCATCCTGACCGAAATCTACCAACGGCAGCCCCTGTTGCAGGAACTGGTGGGCAATGGCTGGGTGCTGCTGTCGGCCAAGGATCCGCATGGCGCGGCGATTCATCTGTTCAAGCCGGATCGGGGCTGGGTCTTGTGGCAGGGCAACATGGGCCGGGAGGAACTGCCCGTCGTCGATCATTCGCCGGCATGGTACCGCGGACTCAGGGACCATTTGCCGCCCGCCAGAATCAGGACGACAGCGGAGGTGGGTCATGGTTGAATGGATGGCATGGTTGGTCGTTGTGTTGCCCTGGATGACGGTTCTGTTCATGGTGGTCGATCGGTTGCGCCATCCTGTGTGGCATGAGAAACGGGAAAAGATCCTCGGCAAGGTTTCCCTGGCTACCGCCATCGGTTCATTGGCGATGCTGCTGCTTCTCGACCTCGATGCGCTGTTGTTCGGCGCACCGGGGACCCGATCGATCGGCGAATGGTTCGGCGCCGGTCCCTACCGGGTCCAGGCGGAGCTGATCCTCGATGGATTGAGCCTGGGGACGGCAACCCTCATGGGATGGATTGCCGTGCTGATGGTCCGTTTCTCGATCCCCTACATGCACCGCGAGACGGGATTCATGCGGTTTTTCATGATCCTCAACCTGTTTATCGGCGCCATGCAACTGATTGTCCTCGCGGGCAACGCCGTCCTGACCTTTGTGGGCTGGGAACTGGCGGGTGTCGGGTCCTTTCTCCTGATCGGCTACGCCTTCGACCGTCACGCCGCAACACGCAACGCCAACCGCGCCTTGATCACCAACCGTTTTGGCGACGCCGGATTCATCTTCGGCATCTTCGCCGCCTTCACCTGGTTCGGCGGCATCGACTGGAGTCATCTTTCCGCTTCCGCCGACCAGGCGGACACCCTCGGAGCCACCCTGGTCGGGGTGGGATTCATGACCGCTGCCCTGGCCAAATCGGCCCAGGTCCCCTTTTCCCCCTGGATCGCCCGGGCCATGGACGGTCCCACACCCTCCAGCGCCATTTTTTACGGCTCCCTCATGGTGCATGCCGGCATCTATCTGACACTGCGGCTGGAGCCCATGTTGCGACAGACCCCGTCGATCCTGTTCACCATCGCCGTGATCGGCCTGGGGACGGCCTGTTATGGCTGGTTGATCGCCCAGGCGCAAAGTGATGTCAAAAGTTCTCTGGTCTTTTCCACCATATCCCAGATCGGGTTGATGTTCTTCTGGTGTGGCATCGGGTGGTTCAGCCTGGCCGCCTGGCACATGGGATTTCATATCGCTTTTCGCGCCTGGCAGTTTCTCCATGCCCCGTCATTGATGCATGACCTGGACCGTCCGGCCCCCAGGGCGCCGCGATTTCTCACCCGCTGGCGCTGGCTGCGCACCCCGGTCCTGCAACGCTTCTGGTTGGAACAACTGGGAGACGCGATGATGGTGGCGCCGACCTTGAAACTCTCCGCCGACATGCTGTCGCTGGAACATCGGGTGTTGACCCCGTTGACCGGATTGCCCGCCCATGCCAATGCCATCTCGACCCTGGCCCAGTGGCAGGACCAGAAATCGGGTCTCGTCCCCGCCTTCGGCTATTCGGTGGAACGCAGCACCGGTATTGCCGGCAAGGTCATTCAGGAACTGGCGAGCATCCTGCTGCGCTTCGAGGAAAACATGGTCCTCAAGGGCGGCGGCGCGGGATTGTTGCAGGGTTTGCAGCGCATTGGCCGGCGTCTGATTCAGATCGATCGCCTTTTTTGTGAACCGCGTTACCTGTTTTTCATGATTGCCTTGACCTTTGTCATCATCCTTTAGATTCCAGGACTCCGATCTCCTTGCGAGGAACCGGGGCCCGGAAGATGACAGCGACTGATTCGAAGGTCTCCATACGGGAAGAAGCCGGTTTATGCACTACCAAGAAATCCACTGGTCGCTTGATTCGTCCATGCCACTGCTGGGATTGATCCAGTTGTTTCCGGTCGTGCTGGCGTTGCTGACATTCATCATTCGCGGCAGGGGAGAATTGTATTTCCTTGGAATCGCCGGAGCCTTCATTCAACTGTTGCTGACCGTCTTTCTGTTTTCACTCTTCGATCCGTCGCGGACCGCGTTCCAGTTCGCCGAACGGTTTCATGTGTATGGACCGTTTCAGTATCACGCCGCCGTTGATGGCGTGGGGGTGTTTTTCGCCCTCCTGACCAGTTTCCTGACCATGATGATCATTCTCTATGGCCATATCCGGCGCGTCGATCCTCCATGGCGGTTCATGGTGGTCGTCTTTCTGCAAGAGTCCACCTTGCTGTTTCAGTTCTTCACCCTCGACATCGTGCTGTTCGGCTGGGGATTCCTGATCCAGATGGCCCTGATCGGCATCATGCTCTACCACTGGTCCACCGACAACACCCGCCCGATCATCCCTTTTTCCCAGTTCATGTCCATCGGCATCCTGCTGTTTTTCATCGGGGCGACCCTCCTGGGATGGCACCACAGCCAGACGACAGGGGGCATCTGGAGTTTCGACCTCGTGGATCTGGCACGGACGCCGCTCGACGGACAGCTGCAATCGATCGTTTTTTTTCTCCTGTTTTATGGCCTGGCCATCCGTATTCCCATGTTCCCGATGCATGGCTGGCTTCCGAATACGGCGCAGCATGGCATGGTGGCGGTCGCGCCGGTATTCCTTCTCGGCCTGAAGACCGGGGTGTTTGGCATTCTGCGCTTCATTTTTCCCCTGCTGCCCGACGCCGTCCTTCGCTGGCACAAGTATGTCGTGGCCTTCGCCATCATCGGCATCTTCTACGCAGCCATTCTTGCCTTGATGCAGACCAATATCCGCAGGCTTTTGGCCTACTCGGTCATCAGCCATACCGGAATTGTCACCATCGGCTTGTTCAGTCTGGAACACCGTTCCTTCGTCGGAGCGGTGTTGCTGGCGGTCAATCTGGGTTTGGCGACATCCGGGATGCTGTTCGTCTCCGGAATCGTTCATGCCCGGACCCAGACCATGTTCATGGACCGTCTTGGCGGATTGTTCGACCATTTTCCGATCATCGGCACTGCCTTTCTCATCTCGGGGCTGTCGATCGTCTGCATGCCCGGAACTCCGGGATTCGATGCCGTCCATCTGGTTCTCGAAGCGGCCATTGGCCGCTTCGGCGCCCTGGTCACGATTCTTGCCGCCCTCGGCAACGTCGTGGCGGCGGGGTTTCTCCTGTGGGCCTTTCATCGGACCTTCCTGGCCAAAAGCCAGCGTGATCTGAAAATGGATCTGGCCCCACCCCGGCTTCAGGAACGGGCCATTGCCGTTCTGACCCTGCTGGCACTGTTGATTCTCGGTTTCTTCTCCGAACCCTGGATGCTTCTGATCGAAAAATCGCTGGAGGGACTCGGTCTCATGTATGAACATGTCTTGCCGTTGACACAGGCCGCCCAATAACCATGGAAAACACACTTCCCCTGATCAGCCTGCTGCTCGCGACCTTTCCCGTCGCCGCGGCGCTTCTTTGGAGCCAGAGTGATCCCGCCCGGGTCCGCCTGATCGCCCTGGGGGCGGTTCTGGCCGATCTGGCGCTCTCCTTGACAATCCTGGGTGGTTTCCAGTCCGACGTCGCCGGATTCCAATGGATCGAATCCCATCCGTGGATCCCGTCCATCGGAGTTCATTACCGGGTTGGGGTCGATGGCATTTCGGTTTGGTTTCTCCCGTTGACCTCCTTGTTGTTCACCGGGGTCGTCATTGCCTCGTGGAATCGGGTCCATACCCTGGTGCGTTTGTATTATACCCTGATTCTGCTGTTAAAAACCGTGACCCTGGGCATTTTCTGCGCCCTGGACACCATCCTGTTCTTCTTCCTGTGGGAGTTGACCCTCGTTCCCGTCTATCTGCTGGTCAGCCTGTGGGGCTCGGGTCCGCATCGCCGTTATGCCGCGGTCCAGTACACTTTGTTGATGATCGCCAGTGGTATCTTTCTTCTCCTGGCCTTTGTCCTGTTGGCGGTCGAACATGCACGAATGGCTGGCGGCGGTTTTTCCGGCCTGATGTTCAGTCTGCCGGATCTGCTGGCAACCCCTGTCCGTCCCGGATTCCAGGGACTGTTGTTCTTTCTGTTGCTCGCCGGATTGGCCCCCAAGGTTCCGATCGTCCCGTTTCATGTCTGGTTGCCGACGATGGCTCGGGAAGGACCGGTCGTCATGTTGGCCTTCATGACCGGGTTGAAACTTGGCGCTTATGGCCTGATCCGTTTTCTGGTCCCGCTGGCTCCCGCTGCGTTCCAGGAATATCATTGGCTTCTGACGGGGTTGGGGACCATCGGACTTTTGTTCGGGGCGTTTCTGGCGCTCTCCCAGACCAACCTGGCCATTCTCCTTGCCTATGCCAGCATTTCACATGTAGGACTTGTGCTTCTTGGCATCGCGTCGATGAACCTGACCGGACTTCAGGGGGCCGTTTTTCAACTGATCAACTTTACCATGATCTCCTCGGGGTTGTATTTCATGACCGGATTTCTGCAACATCGGACCGGTTCGATCGATGTGGCCAATCTGGGGGGGCTGGCGCGAACGATGCCTCTTTTTTCCTCCTTTTTCCTGTTTTTCGGGCTGGCCGGGATGGGCGTTCCCGGGACCAGTGGTTTTCCCGCCGAATTCATGATGTTGATGAGCATTCTGGAGGTTCATACCGGCGCCGGTTTTGCCGCCCTGGCCGCCATGATTCTCGGTGCGGGCTATTTCCTTCACCTGTTCCGGAAATGTTTTCTCGGTCCGTCCCGGGGTGAATGGGATGGTGGCATCGATCTTTTGCGGCGGGAACGGTCCCTGATCCTTGTTCTCTCCTCCCTGATCCTTCTTCTGGGACTGGCGCCCAATCTGGTATTGGATTCCATGACCGTCACCGCCGAAACCTGGATCAAACATCTGAAACCATAATGACGCCCCCGGTTCCAAATTTCGGAATTATTGAAAGAAAAAAGGTAACTGCCCAGATACCCTCTGGGTTCAATTATTGAAAGAAAAAAGGGGTCTGGGGGATTGTCCCCAGGGTTTTGTTTTTGATTTTGTTTTTTACGCGCCATTTCACCCGAAGCGAATTTCCGCGGTTTTTGCGGAAATTCGCGCAG
>JADGCV010000023.1 GCA_015228815.1 Magnetococcales bacterium
ATCAAACTCTCCTAATTTATCTCCCTTAGGAGCTTTCGTCTCGCTCTTACTGTCCCCTTTCAAAGTCCATCTTCTCAGATGCCTTCAAAGGGACGCTCGCATTCACTCATTTGGCAATTGACTTGGTTCCTGCTTCCTGTTCCTCTCCTTACGAATCAAAACAAGAACTTAACCTTTGTCTCTACCTGATGTGAACGCATTCTTTGCTTCTTCTCCCCTGGACCCTTCAAACTTCAAGGCCAGGGTTCGTTGACGCACGTCATGCGCCCACACCTATGGTTACACCAGATTGTCAAAGAGCGTTTAAAGGCATACTTCCAATGCCGTGGCATCCACAATCCAACCTTGGGACACTCACTCGGAACCTTCTTTACAGTGATCTTCTCTCAAACTTGTTTTCAGAACATCACCTCCAGAGCCAGTAACTCTACCAAACCACACATCGACCGTCAACAGAAAAAACAAGCAAATCTTCTTTTTTTGAACTTTTTTGCTAACTCACTGATAAAAAAGAATATATTCGCGGACAAACTTCACCCCGAAAAACGCCAGAACCAAAAACAGATACCCCGAGACAATCCACTTCGCCCCCTTCATCCCACGCCATCCCCAGTAGTGCCGACCCACAAACAAAATCAACAAACTCAACCACGTCGCCCAGGTCAACACCACCTTGTGATTGAAAGCAAAGAACGTTCCATGATGCTCCCAGGAATAGACCCCCCCGGAAACAATCGACAGCGAAAGCAGCGCAAACCCCACGCGAACCATTTGATACAGCGTTGTTTCCAATCGATTCAACGCGGGCAGGATGTCGAACAGACGGCCCAGGTGTTTGCTCTTCAAGGCATGATCCTGAAAGGCGTCCATCAGCGCAAATATGGCCGCAATCGTCAAAATTCCGTAGGCCAAGAGCGACATCACCAGGTGGGCGATGAGCATCGGTTCCGTCACCGTCAGAATTTCGATGTTTCGCGACGCGGGCAGCACCCTGGACGCAAGAACCGACAGTGCAAGCATGGGCAATACCACAATCCCCGCCGCCGGCGCCTCCACCCCGGGCAGGCGGCAGCCCAGCAAATAGAGCATGGCCACCGCCAGGGATACAAATTCAAGCGATGTCTTCAAGTTGAAGGAGACCTCGCCATGATGGATCATGAGGGTACTGGACATCGCCGCCACATGGGTGAGAAAACCAAGAGCGACGAGCCACCACCCCATCCGCGAGGGGGCGCCATGGCCGCGGATCTGCCGGTAGGTGACAAGAATGGCCCCAACCCCATAGGCAATCGTGACCCATCCAATGACAAGGTGGTCCATCCATTCACTCATGGTCGCTCCTTCTTTCCGGGTTAAGGTGGCTTGGGACCTTTATTCCCTGGCTGCGGTTTCGATCTTACCCTTTTTTGTGGATTCACGCACATGAACCTTGATCATCCTTTGTCCATCGTCGTTGTCGCCGCCGGCAGTGGCCAGCGTTTTGGCGGACCCAGGCCGAAACAATATCTTGATCTGGCGGGCCATCCCATCCTGTTTCATACCTTGAAGGCCTTTCATGATCATCCGGCCATCGGCGCCATCCTCCCGGTGATCGCCCCGGACGGGGAGGCATTATGGCAACGCTGGCTCGGTCCTCTGCTCGCCCGATTGCCTCGGGTTCTTTCTCCGGTTCGCGGGGGGGCGACCAGACAGGAATCGGTCTGGCGGGGACTGGCCGCCCTTGCCCTTCCTGCCGACGCATGGGTGGCCATTCACGATGCGGCGCGTCCGTTTCCCGGAAAAAAACTCCTCGACCGTCTTCTGGAGGGGCGAAAGGATCATGTCGCCCTGATCCCTGCCCTTCCTGCCGCCGATACCGTCAAATCGGTCGATCCCGGCAGCAACATCATCCTGGAAACCCTCGATCGATCTCGGATATGGTTGGCGCAGACGCCGCAATTGTTTCACCATGGAACCATCCTCGACCTTCACGAACGCGCCCGCGCCGCCGGTTTTGTCGCCACCGACGATGCCTCGCTCGCTGAATGGGGAGGAATTGCCGTCCGCGTTGTCCCCGGGGACCACCGCAACATCAAAATCACCCACCCTTGGGACCTGGAGTTGGCCAATAAATGGCTGGAGGAGAATCAATCATGAAACTGCGGGTGGGTCAGGGACTGGATGTCCATCGCTGGGTCGAGGGACGGCCCTTGATGCTGGGAGGTATCCATGTTCCCCACGATCAGGGGTTGCTCGGCCATTCCGATGCCGACGTGTTGTTGCATGCCATCATCGATGCCCTCCTCGGGGGGGCGGGACTGGGTGACATCGGTCGCCATTTTCCCGATACCGATCCCCTCTACAAAGGAATCGACAGCAAGCGTCTTCTTGCTCATGTCTCCGAAATGATCCAATCGAACCATTGGACAGTCCTCAATGTCGATGCCACCGTCATCTGTCAACGTCCCAGGCTCGTCCCCTTCATGCCTCTGATGTCCCAAACCATCGCCGGTCTCCTCGGCATCGACAGCGACGTGGTCAACGTCAAGGCGACGACCACCGAAAAACTGGGCTTCACCGGACGCAACGAAGGGGTCGCGGCCCAGGCGGTCGTTCTTCTGATGGGGACGATGCCTATTCCATCCTGATGCCAACAAAAAAACGTCGCCGAGAACCCGACTTCGGGAACCAATTCCCCCCGCATCGTGTCCAAGATCAGGGGAAGACGAATAGGGTGTCCGCGTGTCTCGAACTTCCCCCACGAACGGCCCATGTCGTGGCCCGATCATGTCAACCCCATTCCCGTGCAATGGGGCATGACGACCAGACCACAGTCATCGTGCGACCGATACCAGCAAGGCCGGCCGCAATCCTTTCAAGGGAGGTTGCCATGTACCGAAAAACTTTGCTCGGCGTCCTGGATCGGGAAGATTGGCAGGCGCTCAAGGAAATCACCACGACGGTCAAGGTCAGGGAAGGCAAAATCCTGTTCGAGGAGGGAGAACCGGAAGGGTACATCTACTTTATCCGCAAGGGCTGCGTCTCACTGGGACACCTTTCCGACACCCATGAATGGGTCGATTTCGGGATCTATGGTGAAGTCGAAGTCCTCAAACAGATGGAGATGAAACAACTGGAAAACTCCGTTTGGCGCAACCGGATCGTCCTCAAACGGGGCGAAGTGGTCGGCGAACCCGTTGGAACATCGCTGCCCCATCATCACCTTTCGGCACGCTGCGATGCCGACTGCGAACTGCTGCAAATCGATACCGACAAAATGGAACAACTGCAAAAAAAACATCCACACCTTTTCAACAGCCTGAACATGTTCATGAAAGAACATCTTCAGGCCCTCGGCGCATGAAAGGAGGTGCGCCATGATCCGTGCCTACATGGTGTTCAGTGGTACAGGCCCCATCCTGGTTCTGACCCGGTCCGCCGACGGCATGCAATCGGAACGGGCAAAAACCTATTTTTCCGAGAAAGGGATCGATAAATACATCGCCATCGAGGTCTCGGCGGAACATGCCGAAAAAAAATACGGCACCCGTTTTCACACAACCGCCGCATGGTTGCAATCCGAAGAGGACATCCGGGTCCTGGATATCGAAGGACACCATGTCTTCTACAACTTTGAATACGAGGAGATGGGTGAACCGGTCTATGTCTAGGTCGGACAACACGACGGGAAGGGGTGATCCCTTCCCGTCGCCACGCCATCGTCGCGCTCAGAACAATTCACCGGTATAGCCCTTTCCGGCCACCGGAAGCGAAGCCCCGGTCCCGCCAAACACCGCCCCGGCGCGAAACCCGACCGGCAACATGCTGCCCCGGCTTCCCCGGTGTCCCCGCCAGGGTTCAAGCTCGTTCAAGAGCATGTTTTTCTTCCCCGAATCCAGCGTCACCCCCTGATCCGGGTCGAACGTGACGACATCCACCAACATCTCTTCCCGCGCCAGTTTCATGATCCGCACCCCCTTCCCCTTGGCCAACACGGGAAACTCGTCCAGAGTGCATACCAGCAGGGTACGACCACGACTGATGGCCGCCACCATCCCCCCCATCACCGGATGGACATGGAGCAGGACATCCGCCTCATCCTTATACGAAAGCACCTGTTTTCCGGCGCGAAAATTGGTCAGCAGATCCTTTCCAAGAATGCGAAACCCCTGTCCCAGGCGCGTCGCGACAAAATATTCCCGTTCCGCCTCCACCGCCATCCCCCAGACCACCCCATCCCCCGAATCCAGATCGAACAGCACCGACATCGGGTCGCCGAATCCCTTGCCATCGGCCAGACGGTAGGCCAACATCGAATAAACCTTGCCCGACCGCCCGAAAAAGGAAATCTGTTGGGTCGAAACAGCGGAAAAGGCGCGCAATAAATCATCCTCCGCCTTGAACCGGACCTTTTCCACCACCGACGGATCCTGGCCCTTGATGGACTTGACCCATCCCTTGCGCGACAGAATCACCGTGACCGGTTCCTTCTGCACCAGATCCTCCGGACGCAAGGTGATCTCCCTGGCGGCCTCTTCCAGGGTTGTCCGCCGGGGATCGGCGAAGGCCTTTCGGGTCCGGACCAGATCCTTGCGGACATCGCCCCACATTTTTTTTTCGTCGGCCAGCAATCCGCGCAACACGACCGCCCGTTCCTCCTTCTCGGCGATCTCCTTGCGAATGGCCATCTCTTCAAGCCTGCGCAGCGAACGCAGGCGCATGTTGAGAATCGCCTCGGCCTGCCCCTCGTCCAGCCCGAACCGGGCCATCAACGCCGGGGCCGGGTCATCGTGTTCCTTGATGATGGCGATCACCTCGTCAATATTGAGGTACACCACAAGATAACCGGCGAGAAGGTGCAGTCGTTGATCGATTTGCGCCAGTTCATGCCGGGCACGCCGGGTATGCACTTCGAACCGATGGAACAACCATGCCTGCAACAACGACTTCAAGTCCATCACCTCGGGCCGCATCTGCCGGGTGATGACGTTGAAATTGATGGTGACCCGGGTTTCCAGTTCGCTGTTCTTGAACAGATAGGCCATCACCATCTCGGGATCGAGACGGCTGCTGCGTGGCTCCAGAACGATCCGGATCGCTTCGTCGGACTCGTCGCGCACATCCACCAGAAAAGGGCATTTTCGTTCGGTGATCAGCAGGGCGATCCGTTCGATCAGCCGTGATTTCTGAACCTGATAGGGAATCTCGGTGACCACCACCTGCCACTGGCCATATTCAAGAGGCTCCTTGTGCCACCGCGCCCGAAGACGCAAACTGCCCCGACCCGTCTCATAGGCCTCGCGCCGCTCCTCCAGGTCCGAAACCAAAAGTCCACCCGTCGGAAAATCAGGCCCGGGAACCAGATTCAGAAGCGTCGCCACCGTGCATTCGGGATCGTCGATGAGGGCCATGCAGGCATCGAGGATTTCGCCGACATTGTGTGGCGGAATCGACGTGGACATCCCCACCGCGATCCCCGTGGAGCCATTGGCCAAAAGATTGGGAAAACGGGCGGGAAGGACCCGGGGTTCCGTCATGGAGCCATCATAGGTCTCGTTGAAGTCCACGGTATCCTGGTCGAGGTCCTCCAAAAGGGCCATCGCCACCCGGGTGAGCCGGGCTTCGGTATAGCGCATGGCGGCGGCACCATCGCCATCGATGTTGCCAAAGTTTCCCTGGCCATCCACCAAAGGATAGCGGGCGGCAAATTCCTGGGCCATCCGCACCATGGCGTCATAGGCCGCCTGATCGCCATGGGGATGATATTTGCCGATGACGTCACCCACCACCCGCGCCGACTTCTTCGGCGGCAGCGCCGGTTCAAGATGAAGCCCCCGCATCGCAAAAAGAATACGCCGGTGGACCGGCTTCAGGCCATCGCGGACATCGGGCAGGGAACGGCTGATGATCGTCGAAAGGGCGTAGGCAAGATAGCGGCTTTCCAGTTCCAACCGGATCGGCGCATCCTGGATTCGATCATCCGCGGCCATCAAACCGGCTCGGCCCCCGAGGACAGATTTCCCAACCTTCCCGCCATCCCATGTTTGGGAGGAAGGCCCGACTTCGACCGCAAGGTATCTTCCAACTCGTGCAGCAGGCCGGGATTTTCCTTGAGGTATTTCTTGGCGTTTTCCCGCCCCTGACCGATCCGTTCACTGTTGTGGGAATACCAGGCCCCTGACTTTTCGACAAGATTCTGCTCGACCGCCATGTCCAGGACCTCCCCTTCCAGAGAAATTCCCTCGCCATAGTTAATGTCGAATTCGACGCTGCAAAACGGCGGCGCCATCTTGTTCTTGACCACCTTGACCTTGGTGCGACTGCCGACCACCTGGTCACGATCCTTGATCGAGTTGACACGCCGGATGTCCAGACGGACCGAGGCATAAAATTTAAGGGCATTGCCGCCCGTGGTTGTTTCGGGCGAACCGAACGACACACCGATCTTCATCCGGATCTGGTTGATGAACAGCACAATGGCCCGCGACCGGGAAATCGAGCCGGTCAATTTGCGCAACGCCTGCGACATGAGACGGGCCTGAAGTCCCATGTGGGCATCACCCATTTCCCCTTCCAGTTCCGCCTTCGGCGTCAACGCCGCCACCGAATCGACCACCACCAGATCGACCGCCCCCGATCGAATCAGCATATCGACGATTTCCAGCGCCTGTTCCCCGGTATCGGGCTGGGAAATCAGGAGTTCATCGACATTGACCCCAAGTTTCCGGGCATATCCCGGATCCAGGGCATGTTCCGCATCGACATAGGCCGCCACCCCCCCCTGACGCTGCACCTCCGCCGCCACATGCAAAGCCAGAGTCGTCTTTCCCGACGCCTCCGGGCCGAAAACCTCGCACACCCGACCGCGGGGCAGCCCGCCAATCCCAAGGGCAAGGTCCACACTCAACGAACCGGTGGAGACGGTCGCGACATCGGGAACCACCTGGTCCCCCATACGCATGATCGAGCCTTTGCCGTATTGTCGTTCAATCTGCGCCAAGGCCGCTTCCAATGCCTTGGCCTTCTGTGGATCAATGGACATCGAAAAGCTCCTCCTGTTTCAACCCTGGTCCGTAATGCCGCCGCGTTCGGGCAATCAATCCCATTCCCGCACCGGGATCCCTCATCCCATCCATCCCCGATGCCCAACCACATTATCAGATTTCGCCAAATAGACAATGGCCCCGTCTCCCTCCTCCAAGGGTTGCATTCGTCTCTTTAAAAATTGACCTTGAATTGAGAATAATTCTTATATGCCTTTCCCAGGAGGCGAACACGCTTGTCCAGGGAGAAAATGCCATCTCATTTCCACTCGCTCATTGCATCGAAAAGCACTATCTTCGCATTATGAACAGTGCGCACCAGAAGGATACCCATGAACATCGTCGATGATATTCGGCCACTGACGGAATTCAAGCGCGATACCGCGCAATTCGTTGCCCATCTCCGGGAGACGGGTCGGCCCGCCGTGTTGACGGTGAACGGCAAACCTGCGCTGGTGGTCATGGATGCCGCGGCCTGGCAGGAGGCACAGGATCAAATCGAGTATGCACGCACCGTGACTGCCATTCGCCAGGGACTGATTCAAGCCCGTGCCGGACAGGGCACGGAAGCGGCACTTTTTTTCGAGTCTCTTGGCGTCAAGGAACCATGAAGCGTTACCGCGTGGTCATCACTCCCAACGCGGCGGACAACCTCCACAAAGCCCATGAGTGGTTCAAGACGGAAAATCCACGTCATGTCCGACATGGCCGACGGGATCATTGGCAAAAGTAGTCAGGTCGTTCCCCCGCACAAAGATCCGATCCCGATTGCCGCCATCCATCCGATCACGCTACCATGTCCCATCTTAAGGCCCCGGATCCTCCGGGAGCGCCATCACTCCACGCGGCGCCCGAATTGCGCGACCACGATCGCCGCATCGACTCAAGTACCAAGGAAATCTTCCCATGGAAATCTCCGAACTTCTCGCCTTCAGCGTCAAGAACAAGGCCTCCGACCTGCATCTTTCCGCCGGAATGCCACCCCTTATCCGGGTCGATGGCGACATCCGCCGCATCAATGTCCCCCCCCTGGAACACAAGGAGGTTCACGACCTGGTCTATGACATCATGAACGACAAGCAACGCAAGGCCTACGAAGAAACCCTGGAGGCCGATTTTTCCTTCGAGGTCCCCAAGCTGGCCCGATTCCGCGTCAACGCCTTCAATCAAAATCGCGGCGCCGCCGCCGTGTTCCGTACCATCCCCTCCGAAATCCTCAGCCTCGAACAACTCAACTGCCCCGCCATTTTCAAGGAATTCGCCGAAACCCCCCGCGGCATCGTCCTCGTCACCGGTCCCACCGGCTCGGGTAAATCCACCACCCTGGCCGCCATCATCGATTACAAGAACAAAAACGAATACGGTCATATCCTCACCATGGAAGACCCCATCGAATTTGTCCATCAATCCCAGAAATGCCTCATCAACCAACGCGAGGTCCATCGCGATACCCACAGTTTCGCCAACGCCCTCCGTTCCGCTCTGCGCGAAGACCCCGATGTCATCATGGTCGGCGAAATGCGCGACCTGGAAACCATCCGCCTCGCCCTCTCCGCCGCCGAAACAGGACACCTGGTGTTCGGCACCCTGCACACAACCTCCGCCGCCAAAACCATCGACCGCATCGTCGATGTCTTTCCCGCCGCGGAAAAAGACATGATCCGCACCATGCTCT
Organism: Magnetococcales bacterium; assembly: GCA_015228815.1. Lineage (NCBI taxonomy): Bacteria > Pseudomonadati > Pseudomonadota > Magnetococcia > Magnetococcales > Magnetococcales bacterium. The sequence continues at coordinate 8,698 of JADGCV010000023.1, forward strand.
CCGAATCCCTCCGGGCGGTCATCTCGCAAACCTTGCTCAAGAAAAAAGGGGGCGGACGGGTCGCGGCCCACGAAATACTCGTCGGAACCCACGCCATCCGCAATCTGATCCGCGAAAACAAGGTCGCCCAGATGTATTCCTCCATCCAGACGGGTCGGAACTTTGGCATGCAAACTTTGGAACAATGCTTGCAAGAACTCGTGGACAAAAAATTGATCACCAAGGAGGCGGCCAGGGAAAAGGCCAATGTCAAGGACTCCTTCAAATAGATCAACATCCAGAACGTTGCGACGCGCGGGGAAAGCCTCATGAAGAAATTTCTGCCACCCACATCCATGGCCTGTCTTGTCCTGGCCACAAGCCTTGGCGGCTGTCTGGCGCCACCACCGCCACCTGCGCCGGTCCCGGTCATGCCCGTGGCGGGACTTCCGGGGGCGCCGATCATGACGGAACTCCTGCCGCCGAAAATCGATGCCGAAATCGATCTGATCCGCATGAGCCATGCCGTCACCGATGCCCTGGTCGCCGAACTGCGCAAGAATCATCCCTCCTTTCACCGCCGCAAACCGATCCTTGTCGCCAGTTTCGTCGATCGCAACAGCCTGGATTCCAGTTCGGAACTCGGATTGCTGATTTCCGACCATGTCTCCTCGCGGTTCACCCAGCAGGGCTTCCGCATCATCGAGCCCAAGCTGCGGGAAAATCTGGCCATCCGCAAGGACAAGGGTGATTTCATCCTGTCACGCGACGTGGAAAAACTGGCCCAGGAAAACAAGGCCTATGCCGTCGTTGTCGGAACCTATACCGAAACACGCGATCTCCTTGATTTCACCGCCAAGCTCATCCAGATCGTCGATCGTCAAGTCCTGGCCTCGGTCGATGCCAAGATACCCCTGGGAACCACCACCCGCGATCTGTTGTTGAATACCGGCGGTGGCACCCCCATGTCCATTGTGGAACGTTGACGCAAGGGGAGTGGACCTTCATGTTGCGTTTCCTGTTGACCTTTCCTCTGCTCGGCTTCGGACTCTTGACGGGGGGCTGTCTGCATGACACCGAGTCCTATCCCCTGGTGTCGCAACCCTTGACCCTCTATCAGGCCCCCGACCTGAAAATGACCGTCTACATGGCCGCCGATTCCATGATCAACGCCGTCCACGAAAAGATGCACAAGCGGGCCGCCATTCTTCCCGCCAGTTTCGTCGATGAACAGAACATGGACCAGACCACCCCTCTGGGGCGACTGCTGTCGCGACAGATGTCGGCACGGTTCACCCAGGCGGGGTATCGGATCCTCGAAGTCAAACTTAGGGATAACCTGTTGTTGCAAAAAGGAAAAGGACAATTTCTCCTTTCCGACGAGGTTGCCAAGATTCGCGACACCCACGAAGCCCACGTTGTCCTGGCCGGCAGTTATTCCGTCGCCAAGAATCGGGTCTTCGCCAATGCGCAACTGATCCGGATCGGCGATGGCGTCATCCTTGCCGCGGAAGATTTCAGCATGCCCCTGACTCCCGATCTGCGCCGGCTCCTCCAGGTTTCGCAGTTCTGATCGTTTGATGCAGACCTCTTTGGCCACATTTTTCCCTGCCATTCCCTTGTCACGCCCGGGAGGAGGTTCTCCCCCCGGGTCCTTTTCACACCCACGCCCCCTTTTACACCGTGATTGATCACCAGTATCCTAAGGTCGTCGGTTCACCTGCCCACACACGCGCCATGAAACCGACACCCCATGCGTCATCATTGCCGCGCCCTAAGTCCGCAATCAATGATCCACGTCTCAAGAAAAAATATTGAAGAAGAAAAGGGGTCTGTGGGATTGCCCCAAGATTTTGACTTTAAACAAAATCAAAAACTGAGGAATGAAGCTTTTTATTTAAGTTCAACAACAAAATCAAAACCCTGGGGGCAATCCCCCAGACCCCTTTTTTTTTCAATAATCCAGAACCGGGGAAGCATCATGTTCATCTTGATCTTGAGGAGACGGGTTCATGGAACGCGATCAAGCCATTAAATTCATGTTGGACGCCTTGAAGGCGATGAAGTCCCAGGGAGGATCGGATCTGTTCATCACGGCAGGCTTTCCCCCCGCATGCAAACTCGATGGCATCCTGACCCCCCTGACCAAACAACCCCTGGAAGCCAGGGATTCCAACATCCTGGTCCGCGCCATCATGAATGATCGCCAGATCAAGGAATTCGACGCCACCCGGGAATGCAATTTTGCCATCGCCCCCCCAGGCATTGGCCGTTTCCGTGTCAACGCCTTCGTCCAACAGGGACTGGCAGGCATGGTCCTGCGCACCATCACCACCGACATTCCCGATTTTCAACAACTGGGTCTGCCTCCCATACTCAAGGAAGTCATCATGGCCAAGACCGGGCTGGTCCTGGTCGTCGGCGGCACCGGATCGGGTAAATCAACCACCCTGGCGGCCATGATCGGCCTGCGCAACAAGGAAACCCATGGCCACATCATCACCATCGAAGATCCCATCGAATACGTTCATCCGCATATCAACTGCATCATCACCCAGCGCGAAGTCGGCGTCGATACCGACTCCTGGCATGCCGCCCTGAAAAACACCCTGCGCCAAGCCCCCAACGTCATTCTGATCGGCGAAATACGCGACCAGGAAACCATGGAACACGCCATCAACTTTGCCGAAACCGGACACCTCGCCCTGTCCACCCTGCATGCCAACAACGCCAATCAGGCCCTGGATCGCATCATCAACATGTTCCCCTCCGAAAAACGGCAGCAGCTCCTCATGGATCTGTCGCTGAACATTCGCGCCATCATCTCGCAACGATTGTTGCGCAAAAAATCCGGGGGACGGGTCGCCGCCATCGAAATCATGCTCAACTCACCGCTCATTTCCGATCTGATTTTCAAGGGAGAGGTCGTCGGCATCAAGGAAATCATGTCCCGATCCAACGAACTGGGGATGAAAACCTTCGACCAGGCGCTGTTCGATCTGCATGAAACAGATCAGATCAGCTATGAAGATGCCCTTCGTTCCGCCGATTCCGCCAACGAACTCAGACTCCGGATCAAACTCGAAGGAAAAGCATCAAAGAATAAAAGTCATGATTCCGGACTCGAAGGTCTTTCCCTCGTCGATAAAGAGGGCGAACACTGATTCGGTCCATCAGCCAATCAGGAATCCAAAGCCATGGACATCACTCCCCATCTGCACCTGATGATACAAAAAAAAGGTTCCGATCTTTTTTTCACCCCCGGAACCACCGTCAAAATGAAACTTGACGGCCAACTGGCCGCCATCGGCAAGGAAATTCTGACCCCCGAGGTTGTCACCGCTGCGGTCATGGGAATCATGACCGACGAGCAAAAAAAGATATTCGCCGAAAATCTGGAGGTCGATTTTGCCATCGCATTGGACGACAAAGGGCGTTTCCGGGTCAATGCCTTTCGCCAGAAGGGTCATCCCGCCATGGTGTTGCGCCTGATCTCCGCCGAGGTCCCCAACATCGATGCGTTGCATGTTCCCGAGATTCTCAAGGAACTGATCATGCACAAGCGGGGTCTGCTCCTCATGGTCGGGGGGACCGGCTCGGGAAAGTCCACAACCCTGGCCGCCATGCTCGACCATCGCAACGCCAATGCCGGCGGCCATATCCTGACCATCGAGGACCCCGTCGAATATGTCCACCCCCACAAACGTTCCATCGTCAACCAGCGCGAACTGGGTCCCGACACCCGATCCTATGCCAATGCCCTGAAAAGCAGCCTGCGCGAGGCTCCCGACGTCATCCTCATCGGGGAAATTCGTACCCGGGAAACCATGGAGGCGGCCCTCGAACTCGCCGGAACCGGGCATCTGGCCATTTCCACCCTGCACGCCAACAATGCCTATCAGGCCTTGACCCGGATCATCAACATGTTTCCCCAGAGTCACCACAAACAATTATTCATGGATCTTTCCCTGTACCTGCGGGCGATCCTGTCGCAACGACTGATCCGCTCCAGGGATGGCAAACGGCGCGCCGCCGTCGAGGTCATGGTCAATACCCCCCTGATCGCCGAAAACATTCTCAAAGGCGATATCGAAGCGGTCAAAGAGGCCCTGGAAACAGGATCGGAAAAGGGAATGCAATCCTTCGATGCCGCCCTTCTCCAGCTTTATCGCGACGAAATCGTCACCCTGGAAGAGGCCCTGGCCAACGCCGATTCCAAAGCCAACCTTGAAGCCCGGCTGCATTTTGGATGATCCTTCATGGAAAAACTTCCAACCGATCCAATGTATCGGAAAATCGATCCACCATAGTCAATGGAAGACGGCCTGCAGGGAATCGGCTTTGAAAATCTTCCGTGCCCAGACGTTGATGTCGTCCAATTTTGCCGATTCCACATGTTTTTGAACAGATTCCGGAATCAGGCCAAAACGCTCTTGGAGCAGTTCGAGCAGCATTTCAGCCTTGCCGTCATGACGGCCTTTCTCTTCGCCCTTCCGCATTCCAATTCGTTCCACGCTTGTGATATAAGGCATCTTTTGGTTCTCCTCGAAGTTGGATAAATTGACCCAGAATTGGTTGTCCAACTCTTCTGGCAGGTTCAGCACCCAATCATCATCGCCGACCTGTTCCGCAGCCGAACCATCTTGCAGATGGGAATCCTGGTTTTGCGACACCAACTGGCGGTCCTTCAGGGGAATCAACCTCGTCGCTCGATGGATTTGATCTCCATGAGCGACAGGTCTTTATACAGGATTCCAAAGCCAACCGAAGCCCGGCTGCATTTTGGATGATCCTTCATGGAAGAACTTCCAACCGATCCAATGTATCGGGAAATCGGTCCACCATCATGATCAATGCCGCTGCGGTTGGTGGTGGTTTCGTTCTGCCCTGCTCCCAATTCTTCAAGGTCGCTTCCGAAATGCGAAGCCTTCTGGCAAAAACCCCTTGCGACATTTGTCCACGCACCTTGACAATGAAAGCTGGCTCCACCTCCACCGGTGGTTTGGGTGCCACACGGTAGTGCTTCAGGGTCACCTTGCCTTTCTGAAACTCGTTAATATCGTTAATACCGTCAACCAGTTCATCGAACAGTTTGCGCCTGACCATGGGTCCATCCCCTCACAAGCTGATTCAAAGCCTTGATTTCATCTTTGGTGAGGTCTTCAACATCACCTTTCCAGTACAAGGTAAGCAGGTAAATCTCGCATTTGGCCACGTGGTGGAAATAAATGATCCGAAGTCCACCACGTTTGCCAGTGCTGTGTTCTTTCGATTGCCACCTGACTTTCCTGATACCACCACTCCCTGGGATTTTATCCCAAAATTTCGGGTTTTTTATCAACTCCTGCTGCAATTCAGAAAACAAACTGTCCGTTAAATATTTTGGTAAATGGCGTGTAAATACACGAGTTTCTATAAATTCTACAATACCTCCTTTATTGAAATCAGCAAATCCGTCAAATGGACCTGGAAAATGAAATCTTTAAAAATGTACACTAACAACGTATTTGTTATATGGATCTTCATCACGGACCATCAACTAAGAATGAACAGCGATTTCAAAGCTGGAAGAACTGTCATGATAACGATCAAGGCCAACATCCAAGTGAAATTACATTACATTCAAACCCTCATGCCAAGGAGCAGGTTGCCATCCAGATTGTCACCCTCCCGACGAAACGATTGGCCGTGACGGCATAATCGCTCAACTACCGTGCATCCAGCGCCCGCCGCGCCGCATCGGCCAGGAATCCGGAGCGGCTCATCCCCAGATCCTTGGCCGCATGGTCAATCCGCATGACCAGATTTTCCGCCATGGAAAGGTTGATGCGAATCCAACGCGCCGGAATTTCCACCCGAACCAGAAAACGGGTGATTTCCGGTTCGTCGTCCGGTTCCGGCTCAGGCAACACCTCATTCAACCGATCCAACGGGGTTGGATCCGGCAATGGATCTTCATCACGGACCATCAACTCGATATGACCGGTCAATGCCTCTTCAGCATGCATGGCCGCATCATGAATGGAGTCACCATGAGTGGTGCATCCAGGGAGGTCTGGAAAAACTACGCCGTATCCATCTCCCCCACGGTACATCACTGCTGCGTAGTGTCTTATTTCCATTCATTTTTCTCCTTATCGAATCTTCTGGATCGCTTGCTTCTCGATGGATTTGATCTCCATGAGCGACAGATCTTTTACAGGATGCCGAACCGTCACCTTACCCGGCAAAGTCGGGTGCTTGAAATGGTGATGATCGCCACGGACCGAATCGAGCAGCCAACCCGCCTTGTTCAAGACTTCGATCACTTCCCTGCTGCTCATGCTCTTCCCCATCGCCATCCACTCCCGTTGACCACTGTTTTACGTATACGATGCGCAATATAAGATCCATCGTCAAGAGGATTTTCAAGCGTTATCTACTCAAGAAACCTTGTATCTATTGACAGGAACAACCTCATACCAAAAAAAAACCGGATCCCATCCTGGCGACGGGATCCGGGTCGATTCAACAAAGCGGATGCGACGCGGATTTACATATCCATGTCACCCATGCCACCGCCCGGAGGAGCCGGAGGGACCGCCTTCTTGGGAAGTTCCGCCACCATCGCCTCGGTGGTGATCATCAGGCCGGCGACGGACGAGGCCGACTGAATGGCGGTCCGGACCACCTTGGTGGGATCGATGACCCCACGGGCGACCAGATCGGTATATTCATCCGCCTGGGCATCGTAGCCGAAATGGCTGTTGGCCGATTCCAGGATCTTGTTGACCACCACCGAACCTTCCTGGCCGGCGTTTTCGGCGATGATCCGGGTCGGCTCTTCGAGGGCGCGCCGGACGATGCGTACTCCGGCCATTTTGTCCTCCCCGTCCAACTTCAAATTCTTCAGAGCGACCGAACACCGCAACAGGGCGACACCCCCCCCCGGAACGATCCCCTCTTCCACCGCGGCCCGGGTGGCATGGAGGGCATCGTCCACCAGGTCCTTGCGCTCCTTCACCTCGACCTCGGTCGCGCCACCCACATTGATGACCGCCACCCCACCCGCCAACTTGGCCAGGCGTTCCTGGAGCTTTTCGCGATCATAATCGGAAGTGGTCTCCTCGATCTGGGCACGAATCTGGTTGACCCGGGCCTTGATCTGATCGGGCTGGCCACCGCCACTGACGATGGTCGTCTCCTCCTTGGCGATGCGCACCGATTTGGCCCGGCCAAGCATGGACACATTGACGTTTTCCAGCTTGATCCCAAGATCCTCCGACACCACCGTGCCACCGGTCAGGATCGCGATGTCCTCCAGCATCGCCTTGCGCCGATCACCAAAACCGGGAGCCTTGACCGCGGACACCTTCAAACCGCCGCGCAGTTTGTTGACCACCAGGGTGGCCAGGGCATCGCCCTCGACATCCTCGGCGATGATGAGCAGCGGCTTGCCCGATTGCACCACGCTTTCCAGCACCGGCAACAACTGTTGCAGGCTGCTCACCTTCTTTTCCACCAACAGCAGATAGGGATCGTCGAGTTCGCACAACATCTTGTCGGCGTTGGTGACGAAATAGGGGGAAAGGTAGCCGCGATCGAACTGCATCCCTTCAACCACTTCCAGCGAGGTTTCCATCACCTTGGCTTCCTCGACGGTGATCACCCCTTCCTTGCCCACCTTGTCCATCGCCTCGGCGATCATCCGGCCCACGTTGGCATCGCCATTGGCCGAAACCGTCCCCACCTGGGCGATTTCCTCCGATTTGGTCACCTCGCGGGAAAGTTTTTTCAATTCGGCGACCACCGCCTCGGCGGCGGCATCGATCCCGCGACGCAAATCCATCGGATTCATTCCCGCCGCAACCGACTTCATCCCCTCGCGGGCAATCGCCTGGGCCAGTACCGTCGCGGTCGTGGTCCCGTCGCCGGCGGCGTCCGCCGTCTTGGAGGCCACCTCCTTGACCATCTGCGCCCCCATGTTTTCGAACTTGTTCTCCAGTTCGATCTCCTTGGCGACACTGACGCCATCCTTGGTCACCCTGGGGGCGCCCCAGGATTTGTCCAGGACCGCGTAGCGCCCCTTCGGTCCCAGGGTCACCTTGACGGCGTTGGCCAGGGTGTTGAGCCCCTTGATCAGAGATGCGCGGGCATCCCCGCCAAATTTTACCTCCTTGGCTGCCATTGTTCCGATTCTCCCATGCAATGTGTCACTGTCGTTTCATGAACCGTCGCGTACAAAAGCGCACGGCGATCAACCAATGATGCCCAGCACGTCCGATTCGCGCAGAATCAGGTACTCGTCGCCATCCATCTTGACTTCGGTACCACCATACTTGCCAAACAGGATCCGATCCCCCACCTTGACATCCATCGGACGAACCCGCCCCTCGTCATCCACCGCCCCCTTGCCAGCGGCGATCACCTCTCCCTGAATCGGCTTCTCCTTGGCGGTATCGGGAATGATGATCCCGCTCGCCGTCTTCTGTTCCTCTTCCACCCGCTTCACCAACAGACGATCATGCAAAGGGCGAAACTTTGTTTTCATGACGCATTTTCTCCTTCCCAAAGCCTTCTGACATTCAAACCGTCCCTGGACCATACCGGTCACATTCATTCTGGTTCCGGAGCATACGGTCCAATCGATCACCTTCGCCCCATGCGACACCATGTCGCACACGGCCATCATACGCAAAAGAATAGTTGATACCCTGTTTTCCCGCCGTTGTCACACATCTTTCGTCCAGGGCCAGGCGATCGACGACATCGCCAACCGCAGCCAAGACAGGCGAATAAATAGGAAGTCCCACGCCCTTTTCAAGGGGGACGCTCATTTTTTTTCCCGTCTCCCGCCGCATCCTCAGCGAAAAAGAGGCAACGTCGCCATCGCTGCCAACAACAGAAAAAAAATACCGGAGACCCGGTTCACCGTCCGGAGCGAAACGCGACGCAACAGTTTCTGTCCAACGACCACCGCCAACAAGACCGATCCCCCCTCCCCCATCGTCGCCCCGATCCATACCGGTAGCGCCGGCGCCATCGCCGCCAGTCCCGCCGCGGCAATCTGGGTCTTGTCCCCAAGTTCCGCCAGGAACACCATCAGGAAGGCCATGAGAAAAATTCCCCGGCCACCGGTTGCCGTCGGCATCCCCGCCCCCTCCTCCGCCCCGGCACCGCGCAGCGCCTGAATACCAAAAAAGGCGAAAAGAACCGCCACTCCCATGGTCAACCAATCCTCCGGAACCAGTCGGGTCAGCGCCGCGCCAAAAACCACCGCCAGGGCATTGAGCACTCCAAATGCGGCCATGGCCCCCAAAGATACCCAACCCCCATGAAAACGAGACGCCAGGGTCATGCACACCAGTTGGGTCTTGTCTCCAAGTTCGGCCAGAAACACGATCAGAAAGGACGTACCGACCGTTGATGTCCATCCGGCCAGCGCCTCCATCGATGGGCCAGTCGCCATTTGTTCCATATCCACCTCCATGATCAAAACCACTGTCGATTGTATTAATGGTACAAATTTTGCTTGATTCTAAACAAGAATCATGGACAAGAATCATCAACAGGGAATGTCGCCATGATCCACAATGCAAACACCCTTCCTCCCCCAGCCACCGCCGGAACCCCGCGCCGCGACATTCCGGCAGCATCGCAAAAAAGGATGATGGCCAGGAATGAACGCACCGGGTGAACCTTCAATCGCGATACTCCTCGCCTTCGGCGCCTCCTGGGCGTGGCTGGGTCTCCTTCGCCCCCTGGCCCCAGCGATGGGATTGCTGGATCGTCCGGGCGGTCGCAAACAACATTCCCACCCGACCCCCATGGTCGGCGGCATCGCCATGTTCCTGTCCTTCTGGCCAGGGGTATTCCTCCTCGACCTCCCGCCAACCCCGATCCAACGCCTGTTCCTCGTCACCCTGCTCGTCATCGTCATCGGCGCCTGGGATGATGCCCGGAAACTGCGCGTCCGCCATCGCATCGCCGCGGAACTGGTGACGGGACTCCTCCTTTGCGCCGGTGGCGGCGTCACCGTCGTCACCCTGGGCAACCTGCTCGGTCTGGGAACCCTCGACCTGGGCATCCTCGCCGTCCCCTTTTCGGTCGTCTGTTTCATCGGCGTCATCAACGCCGTCAACATGGCCGATGGCATCGATGGTCTGGCGGCGGGAACCTGTCTCGTCTCCACCATCATCATGCTCACGTTGTCCTGGTGGCGCCACCGCTTCGCCGAAGCCTGGATCCTGGCCCTCCTCGTCGCCGCCCTGATCCCCTTCTTCTGTCTCAACGCCCGCCTGTTCACCAACAAAGCCCTCGTGTTCCTCGGAGATGCGGGCAGCCTGTTTTTGGGAACGACCATGGCCTTCTTCACCATGACCCTCTCCCAGGGAGAAAACCCCGCCTTCAAACCGGTCGTCGCCCTCTGGCTGATCGCGGTGCCGCTGATCGACATGTTCGCCTCCTTCCTGAGACGCCTCCTGGCCGGTCGTTCGCCATTCTCTCCCGACCGGCATCATGCCCACCATCTTCTGCGGCAACTGAAATTCAGTGAAAAAAGCGCCACCGGAATCCTCATGGCAACAACCTTCACCCTCGCCATCCTCGGAGTCGTCCTGGAACACCTCGGCGTCCCGGAAGTACTGATGTTTCTGTCGCTGCTGCTGTTGTACGCCCTCTATTGCGCGTTCACCATCCACTTTTGGCAACGCCATGTCTGAACACCGCATCCTTCACCCGCTTCCCGGATCGATTCCCCCCCGGCGGGCCATCCCCGGAATCCTCCTGCTCCTGTCATCGATCCTCGGTCCCGCGCGGCAAGGATTCGCCGATGAACCGCGTGGCATTCCCGTGGGCATCTTCAGGACCAAACCCAAGGTGACCCTGTCAAGCACCTGGGAAGACAACATCTACAAATCGGAAAACAATCCAACCCATGACTTCATCACCGGCATCGAACCCGAAATCACCCTGGTCACCCACTGGCGCAAGGACCGCTACCAGATTTCCTGGAAGGGAAAACATCAGGATTACCTGAACCATAACCGCGAAGATCGCACCGATCATACCCTCGCCGCCACGGCGGAATGGTCGCCAAACCGCAAAACGGTCCTCAACGTCGAATATCAGTTCAAGGATTCCCATGACGAACGCGGCGCCCCCGGTACCGGTACGGTCAATCCCGCCACCCCGCCCAACGAATGGTTCGAAAACATACTCTCCGCTTCCGCCCAGTGGACCTCGGGACGCTTCAGGACGGTGCTCGATCTGGAACGGGGCTTCAAGGATTCGCAAAACAACGGTCAATCCCTTCAGGACCGCTATTGGGATGCCGTCGATCTGACCCTCATGTTTGCCCTCGCCCCAAAAACAAAACTGTTGGTGGAAACCGGATTGAAGGACATCACCTACGACACCAATCCGCAAAACAACAGCCTCGAAAGCCGCATCCTCGCCGGCGTCACCTGGTCCGCCACCGCCAAAACCGAGGGGGGCTTCAAAATCGGCGCCATGCACAAGGAAATGGACGACGAAAACAAACCCGATGGCAATGGCATCACCTTGTCCAGCGATGTCACCTGGAAACCCCTCTCCCGCTCCATGGTCCACCTCCTGGCCAAACGCGGGTTTGACGAGGGAGAAACAGGCGCGGAACATTTCATCGCCACCGATTTCAAACTCGACGCCAGCCATGATATTCGTCCAAAAATAAAACTCAAGGGAGACATGGGCTTCAACAATTCCGACTATGCCGGATCGAAGGACGAAGACTTGTGGACCGCAGGCATCGGTCTTGACTATAAATTACCCAAGTGGTTTTTCGTCAGTGGACGCATCGGCCACAGCAGCAAAAACTCGACCGAGGCGGATGCCGATTACGACAGCGATCTGTTGACGATCGCCCTGACCGGATCCCTGTGATGAAATTCCATGGTCGCCGCACTCCGCACGGTTAGATGGACGCTCCGATCCGGCCCGCGATTGCTGCTGTTGGCGTTGGCGAAACTGGCCCTTGTGTGGTGTTTCGTCCAGTTGGCGGTGATGGCGGGGCCGGAAAACCTGGAAGAGAGCGATTACCGCCTGGGGGCCGGAGATGTCATTCAGATTACCGTCAACGATGAACCCGACCTGACCCTTCAGTCCAAGATTTCGCTCAATGGCAAAATTTCCTTTTCCTTCCTCGGCGAAATCCATGTCTCGGGACTGACCGTCAAGGAATTGGAGGAACTCCTGCGGGCCAAACTTCTGGACGGCTACCTATTGAAGCCGGTCGTTTTCGTCTCGATCGTCGAACACCGGATCTACTTTGTCAACGGCGAGGTGGACAAGGCGGGCGGCTACCCCTTCAAGCCCGGTCTGACCGTCCGCAAAGCGGTCGTTCTGGCCGGGGGGTTCACCGAGCGGGCCGACCGCGACCGGATTGTCGTCATCCGCGGCAACGACCCGTTATACAAGGAACGGCCCATCGGCATGGACGACCGGATCTATCCCGGGGATATTCTGACCATTCAGGAAAGTTTCTGGTAGGAATCGATCATGGACGCGGTGTCAGACATGGGGGACAACCTTCCGGTGATGGAAACCGGCACGGTCCGCAACCAGCGCCGCATGCTTCCGGCACTGTCGGAGGAGGATCGCGACCAGGTCGTCCCCCTGCGCCAATACTGGTTGATCGTCCGCAAGCGCAAATGGCAGATCCTGATGGTCGTGTTTCTGATCTTGATGCCAACGGCGGTTCATGTCTCCTCGCTGGTGCCCCAATACCGTTCCGCGACATCATTGCTCATCGAAAAACAGACGACCAAACTGGTGTCCCTGTCCCTGGGCGACCTTCTGGGGACCGATACCGGCGGCAAGGAATACATGCAAACCCAGTTGGAACTGCTCAAAAGCCGCAATCTGGTCGAGGAGGTGATCCGCAAGGAACGCCTGGACCTGGCCGCCGAATTCAATCCCAAACCCAAAAAAGGACGCAGCGGATGGAATGCCCATGATTGGATTCCAAAAAATTTGCGCGATTATCTCCCCGCCGAAGCCAAAATCCAACCCACGCCCCAATTGGGCAACCTTCAGGAAGCCAACCAGTTCGACAATCTGGTCACCGCGGTAACCAGTCGCATCGGTGTCGCGCTGGTCACCAACAGCCAACTCGTCATCGTCAGTTTCGTGGCGGAAGACCCGGAACTTGCCGCCCGTGGCGCCAATGCGGTGGCGCAAACCTACATCGATCAGCAACTGGAAGCCAAACTCCAGGTGACGCAACATGCCGCCAACTGGCTCATGAAACGGCTGGAAGGATTGCGCGCCGCCCTGGAAGAATCGGAAAAAAACCTCCAGACCTATCGCGAGGAAACAGGTCTGGTGGGTACCGAAGACAAGGAAAACATGGTGTCGCAGCAATTGGACGCCATCAACGTCCAGTGGGTCCGGGTGCAGACAAAAAAGAGCGAAACAAAAGCCCGATATGTCAAATTGCAGGAAATGCTCAAGGAATTCGGCAACAACCTCATCGACATGCCCGTCGATGACAGTCCACTGCTCGTCAGCCTCAAGGAGGAAAAACACAAGGCGGAACTGAAAGTCAGTGAATATTCGGAACGCTACGGCCCCAAACATCCCAAAATGATCCGCGCCCAGAACGAACTGACTGCCATCACCGAAAAAATCACCGACGAGGTCAAACGATCCATCGAACGGATGAACCAGGAATACAACGTCGTCGATGCCCAGGAACGGCAACTGGCACTGCAATTGGACAAACAAAAACAATCGGTCCAGGAATACCAGCAAAAAGCCTTCAAACTCGGCAAACTGGAACGCGAAACCGAGGCCAACCGCCAGCTCTACGACCTGTTTCTCAAACGTTTCAAGGAGGCCGGGGTCATCGAGGGAATGGAAGGGGCCAACGCCCGCATCGTCGATTCGGCCAGACCCCCCCAGTCAAGTTTCAAACCCAACAAAGGCAGAACCATGATGCTGGCCGGTCTGGTCGGATTGGCCATCGGGCTGTTGTTGGCGTTCACCCTCGAATACATGGATCGGAGCATCAAGACCCCCGAACAACTGGAAACCGCCTCGGGATTGCCCATCTTCGCCATCCTCCCATTGTTGCGCCTCAACAAGAAAGACAACATCGCCCCCGAGGAAATGGTGGCGGAACAACCCAAATCAACCTACGCCGAAGCGGTCCGCGGCATTCGTACCGGCATTCTTTTTGCGGACATCGACCATACCAATCAGGTGATCATGATCACCTCCGCCGTTCCGGAAGAGGGAAAGACAACCGTTTCGGTCAATCTGGCCCAGGCCTTCTACCAGGCGGGAGACCGGGTCCTCCTCGTCGAGGCGGACCTGCGCCGTCCCCGGCTGGGCAAGGTCTTCAAGGGCCAATCCACCCAGGGAGTCACGGGATTGCTGGCACAACACGGTTCCATCGGACACCAGGATCCCTTTTCCCTTCATCCGGAAAGGGGCAGCCAATCCACTCGTTCCACGCTCGATCGGGATCGAATTCGAAACGAAATCATCCAATCCATCCATGGACTGCACGTCCTCCTCGCCGGACCGATCCCCCCCTTCCCCAGCGAAATCCTCGCCTCCCAACGCTGGATGGACATGCTGGAACTGCTGCGACAAGATTATGATCGGATCATCATCGACGCCCCGCCAACCCTGATGGTCACCGATTCGCAAATCCTCGGCGCCCGCGCCGATGGCGCCATCCTGGTGGTCCATTCCTCCAAGACAACACTGGAAATGGCCCTGGCGGCCCTCAAACAACTGTATCAGTCCCATGTGCCGATGATGGGATGTGTGTTGAACCATGTCGATATGAAAAAATTGATGTATTACAGCGGCGGCTATGGATACGGTTACGGCTATGGATACGGTTACGGCTACAAACGCGGTTATTACGGCGAGGCGGAACCATCGGTTCCGGTAAACGGGTGACACGGTTGGCCGACGCATCTTCCCCCTTCAAGACCCCATTACCTGCAGCCGACGATCGCCTCCGGTCATCGGACGAAGCGCGGACACGTCTCATGAAGCAAATCCCGCGGCTTTTCCCATGGTTGCTGTTGGTCACAAGCCTCGCCCTGACCGTGGGGGCGGCCATCCATCTGGTCGCCGAACTGTGGGTCAACCCGGCACGCCACCTGATCCAGCACATCGGCAGCCCCGCCACTGCCAACGCCCGCAAGATCGATGAGGAATCCTGGTCGCACGCCATCTCTTCATTGCAATCGGCCCGATTCCTGGTTCCCGGAAACGCCGAATACCACATGTGGAACGCCTGGCTCCATCAACGCCGCGCCGAAGGCTTCCCCCCCTGGTCCGACGCGGCCAAAACGGCGCTGCGGGTCGCCGAAACCTCCTATGGCGACGCGCTCCGCCAGCGCCCCTCGTGGGGATTGCTCTGGATCAACCGCGCCCAGGTCCGCGTCCGCCTCGGTTCCAGTCCGGACCTGGCCATGGCCGACCTGCAACGCGCCGTTCATTTCGACCCGCGCAATCCCCATGTCGTCAAACAGGCCATCCGTCTTGGTTTTGTCCTGTGGCACGGGATGGATCCCGAGGAACGCCGCGGATTTTTGTACCTGATCCGAAACAACGTTCATCGCATGCCCTACGACATCATCGACCTCGCCCGACGCCATGGCCTGCTCGATACCCTCCGTCCCCTCTACGCCACCGATCCCAAACTGAAAGAACTCTGGGAACGTAAACTGGGAGCGGAACAATGAACACCCCCCCCGTCATGAATCAACCCGATCCGCCCGGAAAGGATCCCCTCTCCGACCGGTGGGCCTTCCATGGACTTCTGGTGCTGCTCCTTTGGATCCCCCTTCCCTGGGGATCCAATCGTCCATGGGCCTGGGGTTTGATGGAACTCTGGATCTTCATGATCCTCTTCTTCTGGACCCTGGATCGCCTGCGAAATCCCCGCCCGTTGGCAGGAGTCTTCGTCCATCACCCCCTGGTGTTCGTGTTGCCGGCCCTGTGGACCGCTCTGCCCCTGTTGCAACTGATTCCCCTGCCCCTGTCCCTCCTGAAACTGCTCTCCCCCGCCGCCGAGGAAATCGCCCAATTCACCGAAATGACCCAACAGTGGCGGCCCATTTCCATGGATCCCCATCTGACGCGCATCGCCTGGCTCAAGGGAATGGCCTATCTGGCGGTCTTCTGGCTCACCCTGGTCACCAGCATTTCCCGACCGCGACTGCGGTTGCTGGCCATCACGATCTTCTGCTCGGGGGCCCTTCAGGCCATCTGGGGACTCTTGGCCGGCAACCTGTTCTCGCCCATGGGATTGCATGGCACCTTCGTCAACCGCAATCATTTTGCCGGATTCCTGGAACTGACCATCCCCGTCGGCTTCGGTCTCCTGGTCGCCTGGCTCGATCATCAATCCATGCGCGAGCGGCCAACATGGCGTGAAAGCCTGGAAGATGCGTTCAACTCCCTGGGAACCGGAAAGGGCATGGTCTCGGTCCTCCTGGTGACCATGTTTCTCGCCCTGTTCCTGTCCCGATCACGGGGTGGAAGCATCGCCCTCCTGGTGGCACTGTTCCTGGTCAGTTTCCTCGCCAGGCAACGCATGCATCAATCCAGCCGCGAACGCCGTCTGATCCTCCCTCTGCTCCTGGTGGCGATCATCGCCAGCGCCTGGTTCGGTCTGGAACACCTCGTGGAACGGATGCTCTCCACCCAACTCCTCAAACTGGATCGCCTGGAAATCGCCACGAGCGTGATCGACATGATCCGGGATTACCCATGGACCGGTGTCGGCGCCGGCGCCTTCGCCACCCTGTTTCCCATGTACCGCAATCCCTCACTGACCGGCGAATTCTATGACCATGCCCATAACGATCATCTGGAAATCCTCGCCGAACAGGGAATTGTAGGCTATCTGCTCCTGGCCCTGGCCATGGGTTATGCCTGGAGAATCATGGGACGGGCCTTCATTCAACGGCGCGACCCCTTTGCCCGGGGAATCCTCCTCGCGGGTTTGGCCGCGACCTTCTCCCTCGAACTCCATGCCCTGGTCGATTTCAATTTTCACATTCCCGCCAATGCCGTCTATTTCATGGTCGTCATGGCCATGGGACTCCAGGGGGCCTCGATCCAACATCCCAATCCCTCTTCCAAACGCACCTCCCATGACCGCCCGCCCCAAAATCCGCAACCTTGAAACCAACCCTCGATTCCGGAAAGTCCCATCCCCATGCCGGGGAGCCATCGGATACAACGACCTCCAGACGATGATCCGCTCCCGCTCCCTTCAATCCCCGAACCATCGCCGTCCCTCAGCGTTCCCCCTTTTTGCCGGGCTCCTCCTTTTGCTGTCATCCATCGCCCTCGCCCACGCCGGGGCCCCCGGGGCATTGCGGGGTTCCCTTTCCATCGAAGAGTCGGCGCGACAATGGCTCGATTGGGTTGAACATCATGTTCCGCCTCTGAGGCATCCCCGAGGAAAACGCTGGCCTCTGGTCACCTGGCTCGGTCCGGAACACCTTCCCCTGACCCCTGAACAGGCAAACCTCCTGTTGGCCCGCGGATTGACCCAACATCTGGAAATCGATGTCGCCATGATTCCGGCGGCCAAGATCCTGCAAGCCGCCGGATCGCCCGTCATCCTCATGGAGGGAAAACGGGGACCTTGGCCCTATGACCAGGGCGGCGATCCCACCCTCTGGAGCCACGATCACCCCGACAATCTTCCCGTTCCCGATTCCTGGCGCACCATCCCCTCTCCGGGCCTCTTCCAGGGATGGGCCAGAGCGGCGGACCAGCTGCGTCACACCCTCCAGGAATTCAAAAACCAGGGGGTGACCATCGACGGCCTGTGGCTCGATCATGAAGGACAGCCCAGCCAGGCCGCCTATCTTCCCGCCCTCTTGTCCCCCCGCACCCGGTCCATTCTGCCCCGTGGCGCCCTGAAAGACGAACCTTCATTCGCCATCTTCCGGCGACAACTCTGGATGCAACTCCTCTCCGCCTACATCGCCGCCCCGGCGCGGGAAATCTTTCCCGCCATCGCCGTCACCAACTGGGTCGCCGCCCTTTCCACCCCTGAACACCCCCTCTACGGGTGGGACGACCGCCCTCATCCCCTTACCGGTCCGACCCTGATGACCCATTCCGCGCCGCTCGCCTATGGTGTGGATACCTATCTCCTGACCGTCCGCGACAAGGAAAAGCCCCTCGATGCCGCCATGGTTGACCGTCTGTTCACCCATCTGCTGCTGCGGCAGGTCTCCGAGGATGCCTTCAACCGAACCCGCCTCGCACCCCACCTCGGGTCCCTTCCCTGGGTCGCCCGCCGCGTGGTCGATCATCCCGACACCACCACCCCAGCTCTAAGCCGTTCCACCTACCGGGAAATCCTGCGGCACCTCTGGCTGCGCGGCATCGATGGCATGCAGGTCTTCAATGTCGGTCCCGGCGGCGCCAACGATCCACTGGCCCGCGAGGAAATCCTCGATGCCCAGGCCGTCTACGACGAAATGCTCGCTTTTCGTCCCTTTCTCGAAGAGGGGACCGTCATGAATCTTGACAATCCCGGTCCACGGGATGAAACCATCGTCTGGTCCGGGCTCAGACGGCGCAACCAAGCGCTGATTCGCCTCTTCTTCCACGGCAGGGGACATCAAACCCGTTCCATCGAACCCTGGCCCGGGCAAAAGGTCTCCCTGACGACCTCTTCCTCCGGAACGACCTGCCTCCTGACACGAAAAACAAAACCCGAGGACATCCAGATCGATTGTAATTAAAGAAAAAGGCGCACCGAAGTGCGCCTTTTCTTGAACCAGATCCCTTGAACCGGCTTATTTGGCGGTGAAGGTACCCTTGACTTGGCTGAACGTGGACGTATTGCTGCTGGAATCGACCGCAGACAGCGAGATTCCGCTGAAATCGATCGAGTAGTAGTAGGATCCGGTGGAAACCGCCGAGGTCATCGCCGAAGCAAGAGCAGCATTGCCATGCTTGGAGGCGGTGTTGAACAGTTCGGCGATTTGCAGCTTCAGCTGGGTGGTCTGAGCGCTTTGGCTGGAACCGGAAGAAGTGATGGCCAAGCTGCCGATGACACTCTGAGACAGGGTGGCACTGGAAGCGGAGGTGTCGGTCGATGAATAGTAGGAAACCGAGGCACCCGACGGTGCAGTCAGCGTCAAAGTCGTGCCATTGCTGCTCCAGGGCATGTTGAACGATGCCGTAACCATGCGCTCGCCGGAACTCCGGGTGGAATCGCTGCCATCGAGCAAGGTCATCGCCACCCCGGCGGTACCACTGCCCTGGGGCAGATTGCTCAGGGTGAAATTCATCACCGGCGGCGTGGCGGAAGCCGTGGACGCGGACTTGCTGGCCAGGAGCGACAGGTTGGAGGCGCTCAGGGTCGTGGTCGAGGACAACGACACCGTCAAGGATCCCGAGGAAACCGAACGGGTCGAAGGGGTCAGGGTCGTCGCGGTGTTGTTCGGATAATCGGTCAGAGTGATGGAACTGAGCGCGACATTGAAGGTCGATGCGGCAACAGCGGCATTGTTGGCCTTGGTGACATTCCCGGAGTAGGTCGAAACCTTCGAGGAATCCGCCACATTGGCCGCAGCCGTCGAGGACACCTTCAGAGCGCCACGACCACTGATGGATGTCGTGGTGGAAATGTCGGAGGAAATTCCAAGATCAGCCAAGGAACTGACACCCAGAAGCGCCATGGTCGCGCTCTTGGCCGTATTCCATTGGGCCGCCAGATTGCTGCTCGGTTTCACGCTGTCAAAAGTGGCGGTGGCGGAGCTGTTGACGGTCCCGATGGCTGTTTTGAGGGCTGAAAGGGCCGACTTCTGGCTACCGGCGCTGTCGGTAACCGACAATCCCGTCGTCGAGAAGATTTCGTTCAGAACGAACGTGGCGTTCGACAGGGCATAGGCACGGACCGTACTGAAGTCGAAGCCGGAAATCCCGGAACTCACGGCGGAAGACCCCATCATGCCGTCAAGGCTGTCATCGGAGAGGTCCTGCCCGAGGGATTTCAGAATCAGCCCCAGATTGCTGGCGGAAACACCGCCCGCCGCCTTGGCAACGCGACGGATGGTCTCGGAGAGGGCTTCGCTCGCTTGAACGAAGGTTGCCAGGGAGGTCGTCCCCATCGACTGGGTGATCGGGTTGTAGCTGCTCACGGTGCTGCCATCGGTCAGCGAGTCAACACCAAAACCGAAGGCCTGAATGACCGAGGTCGCCTTGGTGGAAATCTTGTCGCTGGCATTGCTGGTGGTGATGCCGGCGGCGGTAAGGCTCGCGGAATCCTTGATCAGCGAATGATAGATCAGAGTCGAGAACGGAGAGATGTTGGCGACGGTCTGCGTGCTGGCACCGATGATCGAACGCATGGTGGTTTGGGGAACGGTCACACCCAGGGTACTGTGGACCGAGTCGGTGCCGCCGGAGAGTTCAAGTACCAGGGGCGGGGTGCAGGAGCCGATGCTCAACGTGAAGGTGGCGCTGGAGTTGGTCGAAGTCGATGCGGCGGAACATTTGGTTCCATCCGCATTGTAGACGGTGATGCTACCGCTCGTCACCGGACCTTCGACCGCGACACCCGCGACCGATCCCGAGGAAGAGGTTGAAGAGCTGCTTCCACCGCCGCCGCCGCAGGCAGCGATTCCGACGGTAAATGCCGCGGCCAGAGCCAGTACACTTGCTTTCTTGGACATGGTACACATTCCCCATTGTTCCATGGCAGATCACTCCTTACTTAGGTTGAAGTCCCCATGAAGGGGATAGTCCGTATTGGTTAAACGTTGGAAAAAGAAACAGAAAAAAAATACCCATCAAAACTCCATGGCAGGACCACATCAATCCATCCAGGCAAAACATTTAAAATGGCGGGGATTCTGTCAGATGGATAGCATCATTGTCAACAGAAAAACGCATGCTGCCTGTGGATGACGAAGAAAAATCGTGATCTTACCTCGACTTATGATTATCGCAACCTGGTCCGGGAAACGTTTCCCACCACGAATGCTGTCCGGCGGCCAACCCTCTCCCTTGGATACTGGAACGGATTGTAAAGGTATCGGCGGCAAAAGGGAAGGGATTGAGATGAATTTTGCGCCATGAAAGGGAGAATCCATAATAAACAGTTGAAAATATTATCGTTATTATACAACCATCCCGGTCTGCGAACGCATCGGAACCAAGGCATCGAACCGTTTCACCCCCTCTTCCAACCGTTTTACGGTCGGTCCCTTGCCCAGGAGGATCAGGGTTTCGAAAATACCCGGGGAAACGGTCGTCCCCGTCAAGGCCAGACGCACAGGTTGTGCCAGTTTTCCCATCTTGAGTCCATGATCGGCGAGGACCCCCTGGAAAACCTCCGTGACTGCCCCCTGATCCCAGGACGATTCCTCGATCCGATGCAAGCGCCGGCACAAATCCGCCAACGGAAGGCGCAATTCGGGCGAATAATGACGGCGGATTCCTTCCTCGTCATGGGTGGACAGTTCATCGACAAGAAGAAATCGACATTTTTCCAGCATTTCCACCATGGTTTTGCTGCGTTCCCGAAAATGGGGAATGATGGCAAGAAGACGTTCTCTTCCCGGATGCGGCAGCCCGTGACGCGCCAGTTGCCAGGAGAGTTCCGGCTCCAGATCTTCGGGGCTGGCGGCGCGGATGTGTTGTCCGTTGAGCCAGAGGAGTTTGTCGGGATT
Organism: Magnetococcales bacterium; assembly: GCA_015228815.1. NCBI lineage: Bacteria > Pseudomonadati > Pseudomonadota > Magnetococcia > Magnetococcales > Magnetococcales bacterium. Next base: position 30,369 of record JADGCV010000023.1, read on the forward strand.
GAAAATGGAGGCAGAGCGTCCCAGACGGGTCACGTCGAACAGACGTTCCAGCTCCGACATGGAAAAGATCTCCTGGTCGCCATGGGACCAGCCCAGCCGCGCCAGATAATTGTTGATCGCCGCCGGAAGAAAACCGTCATCGCGGTATTGCAGGACACTCACCGCCCCGTGGCGCTTGGACAGCTTGGCCCCATCGGCGCCATGGAGGAGCGGCATGTGGGCATATTCGGGACGGCGGTAGCCCAGGGCCTCGATCAGATGAATCTGTCGCGGGGTGTTGGAAATATGATCCTCGCCCCGCAACACCAGAGTGATTCCCATGTCGTGGTCATCCACCACCACCGCCAGATTGTAGGTCGGCGATCCATCGGAACGGACCAGGATCAGATCGTCGAGTTCTTCGTTGTCGAAACGGATTTCACCCTGGATCAGGTCGTTCCACGAGACCACCCCCGTCACGGGGGTCTTGAAACGGATGACCGACGGGACCGATCCCAACGATGCGGGATCGATGTCGCGGCAACGACCGTCATAACGCGGCTTGATCCCCTTTTCCCTCTGCTCCTCGCGCATGGCATCGAGCCGGGCGACGCTGCATGTGCAACGATAGGCCCGTCCTTCGGCCAGGAGACGATGGGCCTCGTCCAGGTGTCTTTGATGATGCGCCGACTGAAAAAAAGGTCCTTCATCCGGCGACAGCCCCATCCAGCGCATCCCTTCGAGAATCGCCGCCACTGCCTCGCCGGTCGAGCGCTCGCGATCGGTATCCTCGATGCGCAACACCGTCGTACCGCCGTGGGCCCGGGCATGAAGATGACAAAACAGGGCAGTACGCGCCCCGCCGATGTGGAGAAAACCGGTTGGTGAGGGGGCGAAACGGGTTCTAAGCGTCATGGAAACCATCGGGCCTTTCTTAAGAAACTGTCGCACGGGTTACGGTACACAGGGGGTGAACGGGGCACTTCCATGCCTGAAACCTTCCCCAAGAGTACATCATCGAAGCGGGTCTGTCATGTTTTTGCATCCTGGCTTCCTGGACAGGGGTCGATTAGAATCCAGCGGTTTGATGTCCGACATCCTGATTCCTGATCAAAAGGATCGTCGCGTCATCCTCAAGGAAGTGTGGGAAAGGAGCCAATTGCCGTGGGAACACCCAAAGATCTGAACAATCCCGGAATCTATGCCGAAGCCCTTTATCAGGCGGCGAAAATGGGCGATGCCATCGCTCTGGCCCGATGGCTCGCCGACGACCCCGAGGCGGAAAACGGCCCTTTCTGGAAATGGTACCGCCATTTTGCCGAGCGCCTGCTCGACATGGCCCCCGAACCGGAACGCGCTTTTGCCGTCCGCGACCGCCGCGCCGCTCCACCCCCCACCATCGGTCGCAACGACCCGTGCCCCTGCGGCTCGGGCAAGAAATTCAAACAGTGCCATCTGGGTCGGGAGGAAAAGGTCGACTGGAAACTGGGATCGCCAACCCCCGTCATCCGCGCCATGGCCACCGCCCGGCTGATTCACGAATGTTCCCCGGAAACCCTCGACCGGGTCCCCCGCGAAAAAGCGAGTCCCATGGTCCTGACCGAAATGGCCGCCACCTATCATGGCCATGGCCTTCTCGACGAAGCCCTGGATCTTCTCGAAGAGGTGTTGGAAGGTGACCGCGACGACCCCCATATCCTGTGGGATTACTGGATCGCCCGTTTCGCCGAATGGCTCGTCGAGGCGGACCGGGAAAAGGATGGCGAGGAATTTCTGCTCGACGAATACGATACCCCGCGCCAGGTCCTCAAATGGCAGGTCGCGCAAAAACTGGCCGCCTTCTATATCGATCTTGGCGATACCGACAACGCCGAAACCTGGGTCACCGCCGCCATGGAGGGCAATCCCGACAACCCGTTCAACCATTATCTCAAGGGAATGCTCCTGCACCTTGTCGAATCCTGGGACGCCGCCATCGACGCCTACCACCGCGCCGGGGAATTGATGACCGATTTCCGGGAAGAGGAAAAGATGTACATGAATCAACTCATCACCGAATCCCTCGCCCGGGCGAAAAACCGGCAACCCCTCGAAGAGGACGACGCGAATGGAGAAAACCCCTCGTCGAACTCCGAAACTTCCGAGGATCGTGCAACCGCCGCCCAGGATCCCGCTCCATGAACAGAACCCACTATTGCACCGATGTCCGCGATCCTCTGATCGGCGCCCGGGTCACCCTGGCAGGCTGGGTCCACCGACGCCGCGACCATGGCGGGGTCATCTTCGTCGATCTGCGCGACCGTTCCGGGCTGGTTCAGGTCGTCTTCAGCCCCGAACGGGATGCGGCGGTCCATCGCCTCGCCCACGAACTCAGAAGCGAATACGTCATCGAGGTCGCGGGTCTCGTCGCCCCCCGGCCCCGTGAAACCGAAAACCCCAACCTTGCCACCGGAATGATCGAAATCAACGTCGATCACCTGGTCATCCTCAACGCTGCCAAACCCCTTCCCTTTCAAATCGACGATGACCTGGTCAGTGAAACGGTCCGGCTGCAATACCGCTACCTTGACCTTCGCACCCCCAGAATGCAGAAAAACCTCCAGTTGCGCCATCGGGCCAACCAACTGGCGCGCCGCATCCTCGATGAGGCCAATTTCCTGGAAATCGAAACCCCCATGCTCACCCGCAGCACTCCGGAAGGGGCGCGCGATTATCTGGTTCCCAGCCGGGTCAATCCCGGGCAGTTTTATGCCCTGCCGCAAAGTCCGCAATTGTTCAAGCAACTCCTGATGATTTCCGGCTATGACCGGTATTTCCAGATTGTCCGTTGCTTTCGCGACGAGGATCTGCGCGCCGACCGTCAGCCCGAATTCACGCAACTTGATCTTGAAATGTCCTTCGTCGGCCCCGATGATGTCATGTCCGCGACCGAACAGGTGGTCGCCGGCATCTTCAAGGGGACCCTGGGCATCGACATTCCCCGCCCCATCCCGCGCATGACCTATGCCGAGGCGATGCGTCGCTACGGCCTGGATGCCCCCGATGTCCGCATCCCCATGGAATTGGCGGACCTGACCGAAACCATGGCCGGCACCCGTTTCAAGGTGTTCGCCGACCAGGTCCGCCAGGACGAACAGGGACGCCGCCGGGGCATCATCAAGGCATTGCGTGTTCCGGGGGGAGGAAACCGCCTGAGCCGCAAGCAGATCGACGATTATACCGGATTCGTCTCCGTCTATGGCGCCAAGGGGCTTGCCTGGATCAAGGTCAACGGTCCCTGGCAACAAGACGGCTGGCAGTCCCCCATCGTCAAGCATTTCTCCGAAGAGGAAAAAAACGCCATTCAGGAACGGACCGGGGCCGAAGCGGGTGATCTGATTTTCTTCGGCGCCGATACGGCCAAGGTCGTCAACGAATCGCTGGGACGACTCCGGGTTCGTCTGGCAAAGGACCTGGATCTTTACGAGGACACACCCTTTTCGCTGGTCTGGGTGACCGATTTTCCCCTTCTGGACTGGGATGCCGAGGCCAAACGTCCCGTCTCCGTCCATCATCCCTTCACCGCCCCGGCGGCGGCGGACCTTGCCCTGCTCGATTCCACCGACATCCATGATCTTCTCGGAGTCCGGTCCCGCGCCTACGACCTGGTCCTCAACGGCATCGAGGTCGGAGGCGGATCGATCCGCATCCACGACCCCGCCTTGCAGCGAAAAATCCTTGCCCTCCTCGACATCGGCGAGGAGGAGGCCGCGCGCAAATTCGGCTTCCTGCTTCAGGCCCTGGAATTCGGCGCCCCGCCTCATGGCGGCCTGGCCTTGGGAATGGACCGCCTGATGGCCCTTTTGTCGGGTTCCGAGTCGATCCGCGACGTCATCGCCTTCCCGAAAACGCAAAAAGCGGGATGCGCCCTGACCCAGGCACCCTCGGAGGTCGATGAACTCCAATGGCGCGAACTGCACCTTCGTCGGGCCATCCGCCCCAAGGGAGAAACGGGATAAGGCTTCCTGGAAACAACGGCACGAAACATGGCCCGGACTTGCGGATGGAACACTTTGTTGGCGGTCCATAGGCACCCAAGTAAATTGCCAACGCCACCATCGGGAAGATTTGTCATGACTGGAAATTCATCCGAATCGGGGGGCCTTTTGGATGCCATCCATGAAACCGCCTGTGACCTCCACAACTTGCCTTCAGCCCGTTCCAGAATGCGACGTCTGTAAAAGCCAGAGTTGATGCCCTGACAAAACTGGTCGTCTTATCCAGGTTGCGCAGGCTGGAAACGATCGCCAAAACGGAGGCTGAAGAAATGTCATCGTAAACTATAAAAAGAAAAATAAGAACCTTGGGGCGTTGCCCCAAACCCCACTGGGAAGGGGTTCCCCCTTCCCAGACCCATCCGTAATAATGAAACCACTGAGGTGGATCCGCGTGGTCATGTCCTTTCTCAGGCTGTTGATCGGACGACTGTTTCGCCTTCGACCTTTGGGCCTTGAACATCTGCCGGGCCGTCTGGTGGCGGCCAACCGCCATTCCCGATGGGATTGGCTGATCCTGGCCCCCTTCCTGAAACCCGAGTCCCGGATCGTTCTTCCACGGGCGGAACTCCCTGCGACAACCGTTGCCTTCCTGTTTCGTGGTCTCCATTTTCTCGCCGAGGACGACCTCGACGACGCGCATCTGGCCTTCCTGGTCCAACAGGGCCATACCGTCCTTTTTTTTCCCGAACCTCCGGGTCCGGCCTCCGGTTTTTTTCGCAAGATTGATTTTCTTCCAGGGCTTTCTCTCCCCTGGAGCGTCCTTGCCCTGGAAGGAACGGAGCGGTGGCAGCGCCTTCCCCGATGGAACATGACGGTCGTTCCCCTCGCAAACGCCGATGATCCCCCACCAACGGCCCGCGAACTTCAGGATGGGCTGGGTCGGGCGCTGCTTGCGGCCCGGGAGAAAAGAATGACCCTGTGGCACTCCTTGATCACCGCCGCCCGGCGCCAGGGCCGGAAAACCGTCATCCTGGAAGACGCGGACGGACAGCGTCTCGATTACCAGACACTGATCTTCAAGGCCATCCTTTTGAGCCGTCTCCTGGAATCGCGTACCGCACCGGGAGAACATGTCGGTCTGATGCTCCCGACCACCGTGGGGGCCGTCGTCACCTTTTTCGCCTTCCAGGCGGGGGGACGGATTCCCGCGATGCTCAATTTCACGGCAGGATCCCAACCCCTTCGCGCCTCCTGCCGAACGGCGCATATTCGCCGGGTGGTGACGGCGCACCGGTTCGTTCGCAAAGCCCGGTTGCAAGACCTGATCTCGGACCTCGACGACCTCGACTTCATCTACCTGGAAGACCTGAAACCCTCGGTCACGTTGCAACTCCTGCTCGGCTCCTGGTGGTCGTCGCGGTTTCCCCGACCGGCACCCATCAAGGAAAAAACGCATGAGATGGCGGTCATTCTCTTCACCTCGGGGTCGGAGGGCGACCCCAAGGGGGTGGCGCTGTCCCACGACAATCTGCTGGCCAACATCACCCAGTTTCTTTCGCGACTGGATTTCGGCCCGAAGGATGTCATCCTCAACATGTTGCCGATGTTCCATGCCTTTGGTCTGACGGTCACCACCCTGGCGCCACTGTTCAGGGGAATGCGGGTATTCTGTCACCCGGCCCTTCTCGACTACCGCGCCGTGGCGCGAATGGCCTGGAAATCGGGGGCGACCGTCTTGGCGGCAACCGATACCTTTCTTCGCGGCTATGGCCGCGTGGCCGATCCGGTCGATTTTTCTTCCGTGCGCTATTGTTTCGCCGGCGCCGAACCGTTGCAGGAACCGACACGCACGCTGTGGATGGAAAAGTTCGGCATCCGCATCCTCGAAGGATATGGCGCCACCGAAACCGCCCCGGTATTGTCGTTCAACGTCCCGGAAGCCTGTCGCACGGGGAGCGTCGGACGGTTGTTGCCCGGAGTGGAATGGCGCCTGGAACCGATTCCGGGAATCGACGCGGGAGGACGCCTGGTGGTTTCCGGTCCCAACGTGATGATGGGCTATTTCAAACCCGAGGACCCGGGGCGGGTGCATCCTTCCCGAACGGAGGACGGGTTCACGGGATATGACACGGGAGACGTGGTCCGGATCGACGCGGATGGATTCGTCTGGGTCCTGGGACGGGTCAAACGGTTTGCCAAGATCGGCGGCGAAATGGTTTCCCTGGCCGCCGTCGAAGCGGTGGCAATGGCCCGATGGCCCGAGGCAACACATGCCGTGGTCGCCCTGGCGGACCCACGAAAAGGGGAAACCCTGGTCCTTGTCACAACCGAACACACCCTCGACCGCCTCGACTTCGTCCAGGCGCTCAAGGATCGAGGGGCGAGCCTCCTCATGCTCCCCTCGCGCCTGGTCCATTGTGACACAATGCCGCTCCTGGCCAACGGCAAGGTCGATTTTCCCCGGCTGCATCGGTTGATACAGGAAGAAACACCCCTTTGAAACACCACGTCGCCGATCCCGACATCTCCGATTCATTCCATCCGAAAAAAGATTGTCCCTTGACCGACGCGATATTTTCCTTATCCGCGCCACGCCCCCTGCCGATACCATCCTGCGGAAAACATCGGAAAAGTCCGGCAACCCATCTCCCAAGGATCGCACCTTGTCCCGTCGAACGTTCTTCCCCCCCACGATCCCGATGCTCCTTTTGGCAGCCCTCCTGCAATCGGCCTGCGCCGTCAAGCCGGAACCCCTGGCGGAAACCCAGATCCTGCGCCGGGCCCAGGAGGACAAGGTCTCCTTCCGACAGGGGGTGCAGCCGGTCGTCCGCCCCATCTCCCTGGCGGAGGCGATGGCCCGGGCGATCCGTTACAATCTCGATCACCGCCTCAAGGCCATGGAGACGGCCCTGGCGCTGGGGCAATCCCGTCTTTCGCGCTATCAACTCCTCCCCCAGGTCACCCTCCAGGCCGGATATTCAGGCCGGAACAATGATCAGGGATCGTCCAGCCGCTCGCTCCTGACCGGAGAAAGCAGCCTTGAGGCCTCGACCTCCTCCGACCGATGGGTCGGCGACGCCGATCTGGCGATGACCTGGAATGTCCTCGATTTCGGAGTGAGTTATTACCGCGCCCGACAACAGGCGGACCGTCATCTGGTTGCCCGGCAACGGCAACGCAAGGTGATCCACAACATCATCCAGGAGGTACGTCAGGCCTACTGGCGCGCCGCCGTCGCCCAGGAATTGTTGCCCGACATCGACACCTTCCTGGCAGAGGCCAATCTTGCCCTGGAAGACGCGAAAAAATCGGAAGAAGCGCTGTTGCAACAGCCCATGGATACCCTGCGCTATCGGATGGGTCTCCTGGAAACGGTGTATCAAATCATCACCCTGCAACGTGACCTGTCGGTCGCCAAGACGCAACTGGCGGCATTGATCAACCATGATCTGACGAAGGAATTCACCCTCGAAATTCCCGATCATGAAAAACTGCCCTTGCCCGCGGTCCCCCAGGACATCCAGCTCATGGAACGAATGGCGCTGTATCTGCGTCCGGAGTTGCGCGAGGAGGATTATCAAAAACGGATCGATGTCGCCGAAACCCGACTGACCTTGTTGCAGGCCCTTCCCGGCCTTGGTCTGGAAGCGGGGGTTCACGGATCGACCAATCGATTTCTCTATCATGGACAATGGGCCGATGGTGGACTCAAACTGGCGTGGAACCTGATCAATCTGGCTGCCGGCAACGATACCCTCGCCGCCGCCGACCTCCGGGAGGAGACCGGAAATGTGCGCCGTCTGTCCCTGGGAATGGCCATCCTGACCCAGCTTCATGTGGCCCTGATCCGCTACAACCAGACCCTGGAAGAGTATGAACTGGTCAAGAACATGAGCCAGACCGCCGACCGGATACAACACCATGCCAACGAGGCCCGCCAGACCATGACCGGACTGGATGTCATTCAGGCGCAGGCGCGGGCCATCTACCGCCGCATGCAACTGGGACTTTCCCATGCCGAACTGCAAAACGCGGCAAGCCAGATCCAGGTCACCATCGGCCTCGATCCCCTTCCCTCTTCCCTGGAATCGGGCGATCTGAAAAGCCTGACCCACACCCTCGAAAAAGTCCTCCAACACTGGCAAACGGGAGAAATCGAACTGGGCACCCTTGCCGCGCACTCCCAGGAGCAGGACAAAGGATGAAGATTTTTGTCGTTCCATGGATCCTGGGAATCGTTCTGGGACTCGCCCCGCCACTTGCCGTGGCAGGTCCTGATACTGCCGATGCCCCGTCAAAAATCCAGACAGCGGAAAATACAGAAGAGGCGGAAGGATTGCGCGGATTACTGGTGGCTTCCCAGGAGGCGATTCTTTCCAGCGACCTGGCGGGACGCATTCTTGAAATCCGGCGCGACACCCGGCAAAAATTCAACAAGGGCGAAGTCCTGATCCGCTTTCATTGTCCCGACCGCGAGGCGCGACTGCAAAAGGCCAAGGCACAATTGGCCGCCATCGACAAACGGTTGAACGTCCAGCGCAAACTTGTCGAACTGCGCTCGACCAGCCTTCTGGATGTCGAACTCCTCGAAGCGGAACGGCTGGGCGCCCTGGCGGAAATGGCCATTCACCAGGCCGAAATCGGCCAATGCACCCTGCTGGCCCCATTCGACGGTCGCGTCGCCGAACGCCTCGTCAAACCGTTCGAAACCGTCACCCAGGGACAACCCCTGTTGGACATCACAGGTCTGCTCCCCTTCGAAATCCATATCCTCCTGCCATCGAACCTGTTGTCGCGCATCAAATCGGGAATGCCGGTCTCAATCGACCTGGATGAAACGGGAAAACATTATCCGGCCCGCATCGACCACGCGGGGGGACGCATCAATCCCGCCGGACAAACAGTGCGCGTGGTCGCCAGAATGGCCACCTTCGAGGAAGAACTCCTCCCCGGAATGAGCGGACCGGTCCGCATCGAATTTTCCCCCTCGATCGAAAACCGGTCTCAATAATTCCGATTGCGCCGCAGACTGTAGACATAGGCCAAAACCTGGGCCACCGCCTTGAACAGTTGCGGCGGGATGACCGCTTCCAAAGGGACGTCGGAATACAATGAGCGGGCCAGAGGCGGGTTTTCCACCAGAACGACCTTGTGTTCCCGGGCGATTTCCCGAATACGCTGGGCAATGCGGCCACGCCCCTTGGCGATCAGCTTCGGGGCCATCATCTCCCCCTGCTTGTAAAGCAGAGCCACGGCATACTGGGTGGGATTGGTGATGACGACATCCGCCTTGGGCACCTCTTCCATCATGCGTCGCTGCGCCATTTCCCGTTGAATCTGACGGATCCGCCCCTTGATCAACGGGTCACCTTCCATCTGTTTGAGTTCGTCCTTGACCTCCTGTTTGGTCATGCGCAAATTTTTGACATAATCATGCTGCTGATAGACAAAATCGACGACCGCCAAACCGACGAAGGCAATGGTCACAAGGATCAACAGATGCATCACATCGGCACCGAGAACCCGAACCACATGGCCCAGATTGGTATCGGAAAGACGGAAGATTTCCAGAGCGCTGCCTTCGAGGGCAATATAGACCGCGACCGAAATGACCGAAATCTTGATGATCGACTTGATCAATTCGACGATGGATCGCATCGAGAACAGACGCGACAACCCCTGAATCGGATTGATCTTGCTCAACTTGGGCATGATCGGGTCGAAGGTGAACAAAAATCCGTGCTGCATGATGGACCCGAGAATGCTGACGATGGTCAACAGAATGAACAAGGGCATCAGGTCGAGCAGCAGACCGGTGATCATTTCCTGGACCAGGACGACGACCCCCTGGGGTTGAAGACCGTCGTTGATGAATCCGGCAAAGAAGATCCGCATTTTATTCTGCATCGACATCCAGAGGTTCTCCCCCTGGAAATAGAACGTTCCGGTCGCGGCCATCAGCAGCAGGGCAGTGCCAACCTCCCGAGAAGAGGTGACCTGTCCCTTGTTGCGGGCATCCTGGACCCGCTTCGAGGTCGGTTCCTCGGTTTTTGACTCCTGGTCGGTATCCTCGGCCATCGATCGAAACCCTCGATTTCCTTAACGCAAAAAACTTGCCGTCAAAACCCCACTGCCTTGAACGCAAAGGCAAAAAACGTATCCATTTCCTGCATCATGACCTTGCCGAACAGAATCAGGGTCAGCCCCATGATGAGGAAACCGACCATCTGAGCCACCGGCATGGCCAGGAAAAACACCTGGATCTGCGGCGAGGCGCGGTTGATGAGTCCCATGCCGATGTAAAGCAGCGTGGTCGCCACAAGGATGGGGGCGGAAATCAACAGGGAAAGCTCGAACATGGTCGCCATCGCCTTCATGGCCGATTCCAGAAGGTTGCCCGCATGGGGCAATCCTTCACCCAGGGGAAGGGTTTGAAACGAACGGGCGATTCCCTCCAGAAGCAGGTAATGTCCGCCAACCGACAAAAACAGCATCAGCACCGTCAGATAGAGCAGGTTGGAAAGGACCCCTTCCTGCATCCCCGAGGTCGGATCCATCACCATGGCCATCGACAGGCCCATTTGAAAGCCAATCAGGCTGCCCGCGACCTGAACCGCCACCAACACCCAGTGAACCAGCATGCCGATGACGGCGCCGATGACGACCTCGGAGACCCCGGCGGCGATCATGGAGGTCACCTGTCCCTTGCCCTCGCCGCTCCACGGGTCCACCAGCGGAAAAAGAACCACCGTAAGGGCCAGGATCAGCGCCGATTTGACCCGTCTGGGACCCGCGGCCCGCGAATAGAACGGCGCCGCGAGAAACAGACCCGTGAGCCGCGACAGAATCAGAAAGGCCCGTTCCACCTCACCGACGCCAAAACCGAGAAAATCGATGAGCGCCAATGGATCCAACGCCGTTCTCCAACCCCGTCTAATTGACGATTCCGGGGATGGAATCGAACAGCCGCTTGAAATAATCCATCATGGTTTCAAGCATCCACGGCAGGGTCAGCGACAGCGCCAGAAAGGTTGCGAGAATCTTCGGAATGAACGTCAGGGTCATTTCCTGGATTTGGGTGACCGACTGAAACAATGAAATGACGATGCCCACCACCAGCGCGGTCAGCAACATGGGTGCGGAAATGATCAAGGCGGTTTTCAGGGCATCGATGACCAGTTCCAGGACAGTTTCGGTGGGCATGAGTCTTCCTCATGAGGCGGCAAGAGGGACGACCAAAGATCGGGCGGCTCGGGGACATTGTAGCCGAACGGTGTCTCATGTCCATGGAAAATAATGAATCCCAGAAATCGATCTGGTCAGGATTGGTCCAGGCGATCGCGATTGATCCTTTCGTAGAGTTCGAAGACGGCAATGGCCATGGCGGCGATGACCGGGCCAAAGAACAGGCCCAGAATGCCGAAACTCATGATCCCGCCAAACGTCGCCAAGGTTGTCAACAACGTATGTCCCAGGGCGGAAAGATCGTTGCCGGGATCCCCGGTCGCACACCAGGAGGAAAGACGCCCGATCAGGATGGGACGGAGAATATTGTCGATGAGAAAACCATTGACGATGGCCCCCCAGAACAACAAAAACATCCCCGCCCCCGTTCGTCCGCTCGCCAGAAGATGGTACCCCAGAGGTCCCCAGACGATAAACCCGCCGAGAATGGGAATGAAGGAAGCGACCGCAAGAGCGACCCCGAGGAAAAACCAGGGCAACCCCAGGATCGCGGCGATCAATGCGAAGGAGAGCCCCTGAGACAAAGCGATGGTCAGGGTACTCAAGGTAAGGACGGTCGCAAGGCCCGAGAACCGTCCGAGAAGAAAGTCGTCATGATGATTGGGCAACGGTGTCAGCAATCGCAGCCGATGGATCAGTTTCGGGCCATCGCGATAAAAGAAGAACAACGAAAACACCACCCAGATCAAAGAGGAAACGAACGCCAGGCTGTTGTTGGTGATTCCCCGGAACAGGAACAGCACCCCCTGGGTCGCCCCCTGGATCAAAGCCTCGCGGTTTCCCGTCGCCTGCTCGATGAGAAATTGGGAAAAAAACGCCGGCAGGGGAACGGATTGGATCACCCCGCCAAGCCCCTGGGCCAGGGCATCCCTGTTTTCGAATCCGGTCAACCATTCGCGCAGCGCACCCGCCATTTCTCCCGCCGTGACGGCGATGGCCGACAACAGATAAAGAACCGGGGAAACGACAAGGAGCAGGATCAAAAGAGTCATGATCAGGGCCGCTTTTTCCGATCCTAATGAAAAGCGCCGGGCAAGGTGTTCATACAGGGGATAGGTGGCGGTCGCCAGCAACACCGCCAGAAACAGCCCCGGAAGAAACGGGATGAACAACCATAGAAGCCCCCCCGTGGCCAAGGCCAGGAGCAACAACAAAAATCCACGCTGGTGCGGCGCCGCGCCATCGGGATCGAGTGTTTTCTGTTTTTTTGCCATGGGATGCACACCTGTATCGTGTATTGAAAATTTTGGAACCATCCGACATGGACACGCGCATGTCTCGGGAAAGGGACAACCCAATCATTGTGGAGGAGCACCATGAAGTTCAAACACGGATTTCCGGCATTCCGGATGATTCTGGCCTGTAGCGCGCTCGCCATGGTCACCTGGATCATGGCCCCCCTGCCCAACGCCTTTGGGACGGGGTACTGGACCTATCCCGAAAACGGGTCGGACAGGATGCAACGGATTCAGGAATTGAATGGCGCACTGGAAGGACTGAGCGCTGCCCATGTCCAGCAACAGATGGCGATCGGTCAGGGCCAGAAGGCGCTCGCCGACACCGAGGCGGAACTGGCCGCGGCACGCAAAGCCCTGGTTTCCGAGGAGCGTCCCGTCACCGAAGCGCTCAATCAATACCGCAAGGCCCAGGAACTGTCCCTCGTCGATCCCCTGATTTCCACGGAACAGCAACGACTGGCGGTCGTCAAGGCCAAGGAAGCCCATGCCGCCACCATCAACAAACGCAAGGGACAAATCGAGACCCTCGAAGGGAGAATCCCCTTGATCCGCACCGACATGGAGCGGGGGCGGCAGCAATTGAACGTCATTCTGCAACAGATCGATGCGGTCATCAAGCAACGCGATGAAGTGGCGGAACATGTATTCCTGAAAAATGTCGCCAACTGAACACCCAGGATTCCGCTGCAAACCCCCTCCGGGAAGAGGCCTGCCCCTTCCCGGATCCCACCAGAGCGAATGCTGATCCAGGCTCACGATGGACTGGGGACGGCGCCATTATCGATGAGCGGAGAATCAATCTGTTGCCCTGCCGATCCGGCCGACTCGGCGGTACCCGGATCCATTCCCGACCGAACCGCCGTATCCACGATGGCGCGCACCTGATCGGGGGCTGCCGATGTTGCCCCGACCACCACCTCATAGGGTTGCCCCCCCGCCGCCAAAACCGCCTGAACCACTGCTTGGACCTCACCGCCCGCCCGGATCAGCGCTGCGGTAACCGCCCCCACATTGGCCCCGGCCTGAACGGCAGCGGTGGCCATGGCGGCAGGATTGGCCCCCGAGGCCAGAGCGGCCTGCGCCACTTCGCGAACATCCATCCCCAATCTCGACGCCGCGGCCAGCGCCGCGCCGGCATCCCCCCCGGAAGAAATGATCGCCTGGGTCACCCCCCGTTCCCCAAGCCCCACCTGCAACGCCCCACTCATGATCGCCCCGGTATCGGCTCCCGCCGCGAGCAACGCCCGGGCGATCTCTCCAGTGTTGCCTCCCGACTGGATCGCCGCCCGGGTCAGCGCCGCCACATCCCCCCCCATGGCCATGGCCGCGGCGGCGATTTGCGCCGCATCGCCACCCGAGGCGATCGCCGCCGCCGTCACATCGACCGCATTGCCACCCGCGCCGATGGCCGCCTGGGCCATCGATTCGGGATCCCCCCCCGCACCGATGGCCGCCGCCGCCACCTGCGCCGAATCGGCCCCCGCCGCCACCGCCGCCGCCACCACCTCGGCGGGATCGATCCCCAATCCGACCGCAGCCTGAGTCAAGGTGGCCGGATCGATCCCCGCCGCCACCGCCGTGGCAATGATGTCGGCGGCACTCATCGACCCTTCGCGCTGGGCCTGCATGAGAACCACCGCTACCGGAGTTCCCGAGGCAATGGCCGAGGCCATCGCCCGTGATTCGGGAGTCTGGGGAAGTTGTACCGGTTGTTCGGAGGTCGTCAAGGAACGAGAAGCCTCCCCCGGCGCCGCCGAACCGGTTTGACCGGTTACGGAAGATGAAGAAGCCTGTGATTCCGGAGTATTTCCCCCCTCGCGCGTCGTGGCTGGGGGAGATTGTTTTCCGTCTTCGACGGGGGCGGTCGCCTTGTCGGCCTTGTCGTCCGCCTCCCTGGCCTTGTCGCCGCTGGTACGGGCCTGATCGCGAATTTCCTGAGATTGTTTAAGAACCTGAGCGATTTCCGGAGACGATGCCGCCTGGGTGACATTTTGTTTGAAGGCCTCCGTCCCGATCCCCACCGATCCGGCCACTGCCTTGACGATGGCATCAGCGGCACCAGGGCCTGCGACCTGGACCACCACGGCGGCCACCTTGGCCGCCGTTGCGGGATCGAGGGAACGGGCCACTGCCGCCGCCACCTGGGCCGCGGCCTCGCCACCCGCGACCTGAGCGACCGCCGCCGCAACCTTGAGGGCGTTGCCGGCCCCGGCGCTCGCCATGACTGCCTCGGCCACCTTGGCCGCCGCCGCCGCGCCCGCGACCTGGGTCACCGCCGCCGCGACCAGGGCCGCCCCGTCCGGCCCCGCCGCCCTGGCCGCCGCATCCGCGACAAGGGCAGCACTGCTCACCCCAGCCGCCAGAGTCACCGCCGCCGCGACATCACCGGCCATCTTGGCCCCCGCAACCTCAATAACTTTGGTCGCGATACTCGCCGCCGCTTCCGGGGCTGCTTTGACCGCGGCGGAAGCCACCTGGGCCGTCGCCTCGGCCCTTATCCCTTCCGGCAATCCCGAGATTGCCGCCCCCGCCGCCACCCCTGCCACCCCCGGATCCGCCGTCGCCGCGGCCTGGGCGATCAGGGATGCGGCATCGGCATTGTCGGTCGTCCCCTTGGCGGAAACCGCCGCGCCGACAATGATCGCCGCCACCGCCCCATCCCCCTTGGGCGAGGCCTCCACGGCACTTTTGACAATGGAGGCGACCTCCGATCCATCCTTGGCCACCGAGGCGGCCCCCTCGATGACGCCCTTCGTCGAATCCATGGTGTTGCGCCGGTTCGATTCGGCCTGTTTTTCCTGATGGGCGCCGAGGATGGCCTGGGCATCGGGAACGGTGTCGCGGGCCTCGCGTTGAAATGCCTCTCGTGCCTGAATCTGCCGCGGCGTCTGGTTTCCCGTCACGGGTTCAAGAATTCCCACCTCCGCCGCCTTGACCAGGAGGGACAGGGATCGCAACCCCTCTTCCGCCGACGCCGCCATGGCCTGCCGGACAAACGAACCGGCCAGATGCTCCAACCATTCCCCCAGGGTGGCAACCCATCCCCGGAGCCGTTGCACCAACCAGCGCACGACGGTCCGGAACAGTCCCGATAACGAAAAGGAATCGGAAACCGCTTTTTCCCCCCCGGAAATCTGTTGCTCCACCGACAGACGGTTGGCAAGGGCATCGGCGCGAATCTGTTCCTCCGTCAAAGGCAGTCCTTCGGGGAGTTCGTCACCGATTTCGCCGCGCAACAGCATGATCCCCTGGGCCGCGATCGCCTGGGGCAGGTGTTCGGATGCGACCGGCGGGTTGGCGGCAGCCGCCGACGCGGCATAATGGCCGTCCGAAAGATCGATCGATCCGGCGCCGGTTTGCATCGTGGCCGTCCCCTTGGGCAGATTGATGAACTC
The DNA here is from genome assembly GCA_015228815.1 of Magnetococcales bacterium. Classification (NCBI taxonomy): domain Bacteria; kingdom Pseudomonadati; phylum Pseudomonadota; class Magnetococcia; order Magnetococcales; species Magnetococcales bacterium. The sequence continues at coordinate 46,203 of JADGCV010000023.1, forward strand.
CGGAAGGTGTTCATCGACAAACCCTTCCGCCACCGTCCCGCGGACGCCGATGGCGGCAGTGCGCGTCCGCACGGTGACATCGGAATTCTTGGTCTTGAACCCCGAGGTCAGACGAAAGGCCCCCTTCTCCACCTTGACCGAGTTTTTGGTTGCGCTGCCGGCGGGGTTGAAGACAAATTCATCGAGGACCACCTTGCCGTCGGGACCGACGGTGAACGTCGTCCCATCGCGAAACTTGAGGATGGCGACCGCACCCGCCTTGGTGACGATCTCCTCGCCCGCCATGAGTTCATCATTGGCCCGGAGGGGTTTGGCCGGTTCTCCCTTGACCACCCCCTGGGCATCGCCGGTGACATGAAAAACCCGTCCGATATGAACCGGTTCCGCCTCGGCCCAGACCGGGGCGATTGCCAATGACAGAGATCCCTCCTGGAAAACACTTCCGAAGGCCAACAAGAACGAAAGAAGAAAAGATAACAACCGACCGATCCCGCAACGCACCCCACCCACGCGCGTCATCCTTCTCCCGCGATCATGACAATATCCGAAGGAAAACAAATTCCCGATCATGGCCGACCGTTGACGAATGAATTGAAGAACCCGAGAATCCGGAAAACAGAAACGACAAAGGACATCCCGACCGACGCCCACCGGATCATAGTATCATGTCACAGTCCGGGATTTCATCATTATTTCCACCCGTTTCGTTGACGACAAGGGTATCATCGCGCCACGTTTTTCAGTATTCTTCCATACCAGGAACAACGTCACCCTCCGAATGCACCGTGATCCATGATCCCAATCCGTACCGTGACCCTGCTGGCATGTTTCTGGCCGTTTTTACCCATTCATGCCGAATCGGACCCCCCCGCCACCCCTTTTCGCCGTTTCCTGACCGTTCCCGCCCCGTCCAAAAGCCTTGTCGAAAGCTGGAAAAACCAATCCCGTGGCGAACGCGAGGCGGCCTTGCATCTGGTCGGAAATGTCGCGAACGGTCTGCGGGTCTATCTTGAATCCTGTTCCAACAAATGTCACCTCCCCCACGGTCAGGGTTCGATCAACGGGGAATATCCACAAATCGCCGGGCAGTTGCGCGAGGTCACCATCAAACAACTGGCCGACATCCGGGCCAAGAACCGCGACAATCCCACCATGTACCGCTTTGCCCTTCCCAGCGAAATCGGCGGGGTTCAGAACATGGCGGATGTCGCCGCCTACATCGAAACGATGCCGATGACCCTGGATACCGGCAAAGGCCCCGGCACCGAGCTGGAACTCGGTCGGCGCATTCATGACAGGGATTGCGCGATCTGTCATGGCGCCAATGGCGAGGGCAAGGCCGAACAGTATTATCCTCTGATCCAGGGCCAGCACTACGAATACATGGTGCGGCAGTACCAATGGATTCGCGATGGACGCCGCCGCAATGCCCACCCGATGATGGTGGAACAGATTCAAGGCTACAGCCAACGCGATATTGCCGCGGTCATGGACTTTGTATCGCGACAGGTCCCCAATGCGGCCAAACTCAAGGGATCGGCTCCGTCCACCCCACCCCCTTCCCCTGTTTCCACTCCCGGGGATGATCCGCGAAAAGATGATCTGCTATGAGGCCCCCCCTTTTTCCAGGCCGTTGGCTGGCTGGCCTCCTGATGGGATTGGTCTTGTGTCTGACCGCGGCGGAGACGGTCGCCGGCGCCTCTGACCCGCTCGACCAGACGGCACAAAGCGAAGCGGACAAGGGACAGGTGGCATGGGACCAGAAGGAGATTGCCACGGCCCTGGGCCATTTTCTCGCCGCCCATGCCCTGCGCCCCGACAATCTTGATTATATCCGCAATGCCGGCACCCTCGCCATGATGGCGGGCGATCACGCCGGCGCGTTGGATCTTTTCAGAAAGGGCATCGAGACCGCGGTCCAGGCGGAGGATCGCGCGACACTGGCCCTGTTTCACGAGCAACTCGCCAAACTCCTGGAGGAATCCCTTCCGGAATGGGTCGAAAGCCGACTGGCGGCGGCGGAATCCCTCCCGGACACGCCCGAAATCCAGACCGCGGTCGCCGTGTGGAGCGCGCTCATGGAACAGGTCGCCACCCTGCGCGCCGCGGGAACACCCGACCAGGCACTGCCCCTGGCCAGGGAAGCGATGAAAACCGCCTCGACCCAATTCGGTCCCGATCATCTGGCCACCATCAACAGCCTGCGTGAAATGGCGGCGTTGCATACCGAAATGGATCAGGGCGAACAGGCCGGGGCCATCTATCGGCAACTTCTCGAATCGGCCCGGAAATCCTTGGGGGAAGAACATCCCGAAACCCTTGCCGTCCAACAACAGATTGCCGATTTCGAACACCTGCGCGGCAACGGAGAGACGGCGGAAAAAATTCTGGAACACATACGACACACCCAGACCACAGCCCTTGGCCAGGATCACCCGCTGACCCTGGGGGCGGAGGTCCGATGGGCTTCCTTTCTGATCGGACAGGGACGATTCGCCGAAGCGGTCGCCATTCTTTCGCCTGTCTGTTCGCGGTATGCCGCCAGTCACGGGGAATGGCATCCCCTTGTTTTCGATTGTCACCGCAGGCATGCCGAGGCCGCCATGGGCCAGGGAGACATGAAAGAGGCGGAACGCCACTTTCTCCGCGCCCGGGATGCGAGTCGTCTGTCCGGTCCGGACACCGATCCCAAACGAATCGAGATTCAAACCGGATTGGCCGAAAGCCTCCGCCTCCAGGCGCGGTTCGACGAGGCGGAAAAAATCCTCGCGTCCCTGCTGGCCCTGCCTCTTTCCAAGGATGCGCCGGGCGATACGGTTCGATCCCAGATGCTTGGCGCCATGGCCCGTCTGGACGAAGACATGGGCCGCTTCGGGCCGGCGGAGGATCGCTACCGTGAAGTGTTGGCCCTCGAAAAGAAAACCCTTGGAGAAAACCATCCCAACACCATCGCCACCCAGAGCGACCTGGCGGGACTGTTGCGCCGCAAGGGAGAACTGGTCCAGGCGGAAAAAATGTTCCTCGATGCCTATGAACGCTTTCGCCGCCTGCTCGGACCACGACATCCCAACACCCTGGTCGCGGCCAACGATTTTTCGCTGACTCTGGAAGAAGAGGGGCTTTACGAAACCGCCGAACCCTTGTTTCGCATGGTCTACAACCTTTCCAGCGAGGTTTTTGGCGCCGAACACCCGAGCACGCTGGCCAATCTGAACAATCTTGCCCTGTTGTACGAAAGCCAGGGCACCTTCGACAAGGCCCAACCTCTTTATGAACAGGCCATCGCCATCGCCCGGAAGACCCGGGGCGACGGTCATCCCGATACCGTGGCCTTTCTCAACAATCTTGGCTATCTGCACATGTTGCGGGGGCATTTTACCAAGGCGCGGGAAGTATTCGACGAGGTCTACACCTCCTGGAGCGTCTCCCTGGGCGAGGAACATCAAAAAACCCTCAAGGCATTGAACAATCTGGCCCGGTCCATCCTGGGACAACAAAAGCCCCAGGAAGCCCTTTCCCTGTTCGAAAAAGCGCTCGGCCTGCGCCGTTCGGTTCTGGGCGATCGACATCCCGATACGCAACGCACCATGCTCGATCTGGGCCGGACCTTTCTGGCCCAGGGAAAGACCTCCGAGGGCCGGGACCTTCTCGCCCGCACCCTTGAACTGAATGAAACAACCCTGGGGCCGGAACATCCCTATACCTTCGAAACCCGCAATGCCCTGGCGGAGGCGTTCGAACAGGGCAACGACATGAAGGGGGCCTTTTCGGTACGCAAGGAAGGATTTGTCCGGCGCAACCGTTTTCTTGAACGGGTTCTCTGGGTTGCCGGGGCGAATGCCCGCGAGGGATACATTCGCCTGCACCGTCCCGAGCTTGATTCCTTCATCGCGCTGTTGGCGCGCATGCCGGGGACGGATGAGGAGATCGCCCGGATGGCCCTTGACATCAGCCTGGAACGCAAAGGATTGCTGTTGAAGATTTCCTCGGAGGTTCAACAGATCGCCACCCTTGGCCAGGACCCACAACTGGCGCCCCTGGGACAACGGTTGAAAAATCTGCGCAAGAAATTCACCGCCCTGACCCTTTCGGGACCTACGCCGCAAACGGGAACGCGCCATCTTTCCTATCTCAATGCCCTTGAAGAAAAAATTGAACGCCTCGAAGGTGAATTGGGACGAGCGAGTCAAAAATATCGTCAGAGCGTCGCCCCCGTCGGGATCGATGACCTTGTCGCTCATCTGCCGGATCAGAGCCTTCTGGTCGATTTCATCGTCTACCACACCGATGACAAACAGATGCTTCTGGCGGCGACCCTGCGGATGGACGAGGATACCCCCCACTTCCAACTGATCACCTACGATGATTTCGACGGCATCAAAACCCTGATCGCCGAATTCCGCGAGAGCATCCAAAGCGAGGAATTGGAAGAGGACGAGGTCAAACAGGTCGGCCAGAAGCTGTACCGCCAGTTGTGGGGGCCCATTGCCCATGTGGCGGGTTCCCTGGAAAAGGTGTTCATCGTTCCCGATGGCCTGCTCAACATTGCCCCGTTCAACGCCCTGGTCAACGAAGAGGAGGAATTTCTCCTGAAGGCGGTGGATTTGTACATTCTCCCTTCGAGCCGCGATCTTGTCCCCAGGGAGACCCCGCGGGCCAAGGGTCCGATCTTCATCGTGGCGGGTCCCGATTACGATGCCAGGGAGGACGTTCTGGAGGAAAATCTGGAGGTTCTCGACAAGAAGCGCCGTTCGAGTGAATTGCCCGATGCCATGCGCGGCGCCTCCACCGGCATGCGCGGGCTCAAGTTCGATCCCCTTCCCGGTGCCGAAAAGGAAGGAAAGGTCATCATGCAGACCATCGGGCATCGCGAATCCTGGGGAAGCCGTTTTTTCAAAAAACAGGTGGCCATGGAGATGGTTTTGCGTGAGATCGCCGCATCACCTGAAATCGTGCATATCGCCACCCATGGATTTTTCCTGAAACCCGATACAACCTTGAAGAAGCGGTTGCTCAAGATGCAGCGGGGGGCCGAAACCAACATTCCTCCTCCGGGTGACAATCCCTTGTTGCGGGCCGGTTTAGCCTTCGCGGGGATCAATCAAAGCGCTCCTTTCCTTGGAGAAATCGATACCGACAACGATGGTGTCCTGACTGCCATGGAGGTTCTGGGGCTCAATCTGGGGGGGACTCGGGTGGCGGTGTTGTCGGCGTGCGAGACCGGACTTGGGGAAATTCATGAAGGAGAGGGGGTCTACGGTTTGCGCCGTGCCTTTACCGAAGCCGGGGTCCAGACGGTGATCAATTCCCTGTGGGAGGTCAGCGACGCGGGAACCCAGGCGTTGATGACCCTGTTCTATGGCAAGTTGATGAAGGGGATCCCGGCCCATGACGCTTTGCGGGAATCCCAGATCGAACTTCTTGATTCATCCGAATGGAGCAATCCCTACATCTGGTCTGCCTTCTTCATGGTAGGAATGGGATGATGAACCGCATCGCCTCGTGTCGGAAACAGGGAAAACCCCTTGTGATCCAGTGGATCGCGCTGTGGTTGATGGTCATGGGGACATGGTGTGCCATGAGTGAACCCCAGGCGCGGGAGCGACTGGTCGTCGCGAGCGCGACCAATGCTCCTCTGATGCGGGTTGCGGCGAACGCCTTATGCCGTCTGACCGCCAGCGAAGAAGATTTTTCCTGCCGTTCCCTGGCTGCCGTCGATGCCACCGACGCCATCGACCTGTTACGCCACGGCAAAGTCCATTTTGCCATCGTCTCCAGCCGGGATGCCCTTCGCGCCTGGACGGGGGCCGCCCCTTTCAATGGCAAGGTGGAGGGACTCAGGCTTGTCTTCCGCCTCCATCCCGAGGCGGTCGTCCTGGTCGGACGCAAGGATGCGGCGATCGGCCAGTTGAAGGACATCTTCGAAAAGAGGGTCAACATTGGTCCTGCCGGGTCGGAAATCGAACAATGGGTGCTGGACCTGATGGTGGCCTGTCAGGTCTGGCCGAGCGACCTTTTGGAAATCAGACGCGAAGACCTGGCGGCAATGCCCGGGGCCTTGCATGAGGGGCGGATCGATGCCTTTTTCGTGATGGGCGGACATCCGGCCCGGGTGATCGGTCCGATGGGAAAGCAATCCTCCATCGACCTCGTCCCCTTGAATGATCCCTGCATCGATGGGTTGATCAAAAACCATCCCTCCGTGCGCAAGATGGTGATCGAAGGAAAAACCTATCCTGGGATCATCCGCGACGTTCCGACCTTTGGCACCGACGCGCTGCTCCTGACCCATGCGGAAGTTTCTCCGAAACTCGTTGGTCTCTTTGCGGAGTTTCTGTTGCGCAACATTGACGATTTCCGGCAACGGCACTCCGCCTTTGCCCCCATCGACAGAAAAACTCTGCGCCTGCGCTTTCCCATCCCCCACCATCGAGGAATGAAAGGCTTGGTGGATCCCTGAAAACCAATTCAAAATTATTGAAAGAAAAAAGGGGTCTGGGGGATTAGCCCCCAGACCCCTTTTTTCTTTCAATAATCCCGAACCGGGGGGAACCGGAGGAAGGGTCTCTGGACAGTTACCTGTCGGTTTTCAACAGGGAAGAAAGACGAAACATCCCCCTGCGGGAAACCTTTCTTTGCAACTGATCCGTAAGTGATCGCCTGTCCCGAGCCAGATGATGAACCCCCAACGCCTCGCCAATCGCCTCATCGACCGAACGAAATTCCAACACCTGATGCAACAAGGTCTGGATAAAATGATGCCCCGTTTCAGGCTCCCAGGCGATGACCACCGGATAGGTCCGCTCCCGTGTCTCCAGAATCACCCCCTGCCCCGCGGCAATCCGCCCTTCAGTGTCCAAATCCAATTCCGCCGCATAACGCACCGGCGGGATGGATCCTGGCTGATTGAGATGCCAAAAAACCCGTTCCACTGCCCAAGGAGTCACAAGAATGGCATGGACCGGATCATCCCCATCTCCAGGAGATTCCATCCGAACCGTCACCCCCAGGCGACGGTTCAGAGTCGGATCATCGATCGGACGACCCGCGAGAAGACGATCCGAGGCCACCTTGAGCGCCACCGGATCGGGCCAGCGACAATCCCATCGGGGTTTGGACGAAGGACGAAACACAAAAACACCTTGCAATTCAGAAGGAATCATGTGGAAGAATCCGAAGTGGGTCCCTTCCGCCCAACCCCACCACACCGTTTTCAGAAAAAAGTTCCATCCAGAGGACTCGAAGCAGTGGCATAGAGTTTTCTGGGAATTCTTCCCGACAAATAGGCGTCACGCCCCGCCTGGACAGCGCGTCGCATCGCCCGCGCCATCCGTACCGGATCCCTTGCCCCGGCAATGGCAGTATTCATGAGAACCCCGTCACACCCCAACTCCATCGCCAAGGCCGCATCGGAAGCAGTCCCCACCCCCGCGTCCACCAACACCGGAACCTTGGCCTGCTCGATGATGATGCGAATGGTATAGGGATTGCGGACTCCCAATCCGGAACCGATCGGCGCAGCCAGAGGCATGACCGCAACACAACCCATCTGTTCGAATACCTGACACAAATAAGGGTCGTCGGTCGTGTACACCATGACCTTGAAGCCGTCGCGAATCAACACCTCGGCAGCCTTGAGTGTCTCGGGATTGTTGGGCCACAGGTATTTGGGATCGGAAAGGACCTCCAGCTTCACCAGATCCCACCCACCCGCCTCCCGCGCCAGACGAAGAGTCCGCACCGCATCCTCGGCGGTGAAACAACCAGCCGTGTTGGGCAGATAGGTGTATTTTTTGGGATCCAGATAGTCGGTCAACATGGGCGCCTTGGGATCGCTGACATTGACCCGCCGCACCGCGACCGTGACGATCTCGGCCCCCGAAGCCTCGATTGCCGCCCTGGTCTCGTCGAAATCCTTGTATTTTCCCGTCCCCACCAAAAGCCGACTGCCAAAAGAACGCCCCGCCACCACCAGAGGATCGGCCACTTCCTCCTGACCACCACCGATAAAATGAACCACCTCCACCCGATCGCCATCCGTCAAAAAAATCTCGGCAAAACGCTCCCTCCGGGCCACTTCAAGATTGCGTTCCACCGCCACCCGCCCCGGTTCAAACCCCAGACGAGCCAAAAGCCCGGCGATGGTCGTAGGCTCGGCCAGCTCGGTCGATTCGCCATTGAGAATGATCTTCATGATTCCCTTCACTCCCTGTCTCACGCCACCGCCCACGGTGGCCATCGTCACCAGAACGCCATTCTAGCCAATTCAGACTTGAGGACAAGGAATTTCCACGTGGTATCCCCCTGGAAAGAAATTGATGATATGCCATTATTGAAGAAACAGACAATTGACAAACCAAGCAGGATTCAGAAGACAATCCATGGTATATGAAAACATTATCGATATGTAAAATTTACACATTTTTTCACAATCATCCGCCATCTAATATATTTTATTTACAATAAAATATATTATCATACATATTCCATTGAAACGCCACTCAATTCTCAACGTCTCATCACAAAAATATATTGCTGATAATTAAATAAGCGCGATATACTGTAACAGCAATGAAGAAAGAATGCCGCACAAGGATCTGTCAATCCTCTGGTCATGGCCATCGGCGTCGTGCGTCACGAAGGCAAGTACACGTTTCATGATGTCAGCGCAATCGCCCTCTCCGGCATCTCCTGCACCCTGGCCCTTTGGCTGATGCGACTGTAGGGAAATCTTGACAATTCAATGGAAATATGGCATAGCCTCGTGACTGATGAAGCGTGATCGGAGGGCCTTAACGGAGATCCACACATGGATGATTTGATGTCGGAGGTGAACCAGCGAACCAATCTGGCATTCAGCAATGAAATGGAAATGCTGACCTTCTTTTTGACCGATGGCCAGCTGTACGGACTGAACGTCTTCAAGATCATCGAAATTCTCGAAACCCCGAAAAACATCACCGTCATGCCCGACTCGGGTCCCGGAGTGATCGGCACCATCGATTTTCGCGGGCACCCCATCACCGTCATCGATCTGTCGATCGCCCTCGGCCTGCCCCCCACCGACCTGTCGCAAGGGGTTTCCTATATTCTTGTCTGCGAATACAGCGTTTCGACCCAGGGGTTTCTCATCTCCCGCCCCGACCGATTGATCAACAAAAGCTGGACCGACATCATCGCGCCACAGGGAACCATCTTCGAAGGCAGTTTTCTGACCGCCATCACCTACCATCAGGGGGTTCCCATCCAGATTCTCGATGTCGAAATGATCCTGGCCAACATTATCGGCATCGACGATCATGTCTCGGCAGCGGTGGTCGCCCAGGGAAAAACCATCGTCCACAAGGAACACCACATCCTGGCCGCCGACGACTCCAGAGCCGCCCGGACCCTGCTCGCCTCCGCCCTCGATCAGCTCGGAATCAAGCATACCATCGTCGAAAACGCAGAACGGGCCTACGAACTCCTGGAACAATCGGTCCGCGATGGCCACGGGCATTGTCCCTACAATCTGGTCATCTCCGACATCGAAATGCCGATCATGGATGGCTTCACCTTCACCCGCAAAGTCAAGCAAAACCCGAAGCTCGCCCACATCTATCTGGTGCTGCACAGTTCCTTGAGCAACAAGTCCAACAGCGACAAGGCCAGGAAAATGGGTGCCAACGATTTCATCCCCAAGTTTCAACCCGACAAGATCATGTCGGTCATCCTCGAACAACTGGCCAATGCGGAAAACCATGGCCAGCCCGCTTCCTGAAGAAAGCGGGCGGCTGATTCAATCGAAAAAAAAATGTCTCCGTCACCCTCTGGCCCGGTCCGAAACCTTCAATAACGTTTCGAATGGCGCCAGTTCTGTCGGGCCGACGGAGACATCGGTACAGCGTCAGGGGATCACGAAGATCCCCTGATGGGTCATGGCTTACTTGCCACCCTTCTTGACGCACTCGTCGATGAAGGCTTTGGCTTTGTCGCCGGCCAGCTTCTGCTCTTCGGCCTGCTTGACGCAAGCAGCATGCACCGGATCAGCCGCATCCGCAGCGGAAGCCAGGCCGCTGAAACCAACACCGACAAACATGGCGACAAAAACGGGGATCAATTTCTTCATGGTAAAACTCCTCAGTCAAAGTTGATTGTCACTTCTTGATGCACCACTCGTCCTGAAGGCGCTGCATGGAATCTCCTTCAGGAAAAAGCCAAAAAAATAAACTCCGTAGATACATTCCTTATAAAAAAAGCGACAATTACACGATCGGACTATAATACCCGGCACCCAGTTTCATTCTGTCATTCTCATACTTCAAGCCGCCGATCCTACTACCGATCCCATCCTCTTTTCAAGTGTTTTATTACAGGTTCCTTCTGAATCCGTTCCCCTCTTCAGCCCCCTCTTTGACTCTTGAGTACCGTTCCTGGGCGAAAAGGTTTCAAATTTTCTTGCGACCGGGATTTTTTTCTCTTTCTTTATTATCGAACGCTAACGATGTAACCGCGACACAAGAACACCATGAATCACCCGGCAATTGTGCAGTGAGTATCAAACCGAAGGAGAATCGTTTCATCGATTTCTCCATTTTTTCCATGATTCCGTTTGAAAAATATCCTTGACAATTACGATATAAAATGTTCTCCATCACCATCTGGATCACGGTGGCCCTGGATGTATCAACCACGGGAGAAGTAGGATGAACCATGAAGAACCCCTGCCGACTGCCCTGACGCTTCCCGCCCTGATCCGCCACCTGGGCCTGACGCCACGCAGGGAAATGGGGCAAAATTTCCTGGTGGATGAAAACATTGCCGAGAAAATCGTCCGTTGTGCCCATCTGCGTTCCCAGGACCGGGTCGTCGAAATCGGTCCGGGACTTGGAAGTCTGACGCTTCCCTTGTCGCAAGCTGTTGGGCGTTTGTGTGTCATCGAACGCGACCACCGTCTCCTTCCCGCACTGCGACTTCGGCTTGGGGAAACGTTTCCCTTGGTGGTGGAACAGGCGGATGTCCTTGAGTTCGACTTTTCGGAGTTGGGAACGCGCCTGGGGGGGGCGATGAAGATTGTCGGCAATCTTCCGTACAACATCAGCTCCCCTCTTCTCATCCATCTTCTGGACCACCGGCAGGCAATCGAGTCCATGACGTTGATGTTTCAAAAGGAGGTCGCCCAGCGCATCACCGCCTGTCCCGGAAGCGGGAATTATGGATCGTTGGCGGTGCAGACGGGGCAATGGATGGTGGCGGATCGATTGTTCGACATCGGACCGGGGGCATTTTTTCCCGCGCCCAAGGTTCAATCGAGCGTTGTTCACTTTAAACGGCGCGACCAGCCCCTCGCGCCGGTCGTGGACGAGGCGTTGTTTCGCCGGGTTGTCCGCACAGCCTTCAATCAACGCCGTAAAACCCTTGCCAACGCCCTGCATCCCATGCACCCGGAGACAAAAAAATGGCTGACGGTGGCGGGGATCGACCCCTCCCGCCGTGCCGAAACCCTTTCGGTCGCCGAATTTGCCCAGCTGACCAATACGTATGCCACGCATGGACAAGACAAAGAGGGCGGGACCGGGCCTTGAGCGATACGGGATTTTCCAGGGGGGACCGGAACAATCACCTACAATGATTCCATCATCGTTTCCACCTGATCGCGAGCCATTTCCAACAGGCGTTTGCGATCTTTCCGGTCACAGCCGGCCGTTTGGATGGGGTATCCGATCCGGACATCGATCACCCCCGGTTTTTTCAGAAACGCCCTGCGTCCCCAAAACCGTCCCGCGTTGTGCGCCACGGGAACGATCGGAACCCCCCCCCTGAGCGCCAGAGCGATCCCCCCGCCATTGTATTTTCCCACTGCCCCAGGCGCCGTCCGGGTCCCCTCGGGAAACACCACAACCGACACCCCGCGCCGGAATTCCTCCACGCCCCGTTCTTCCAAGAGATGCATCGCCCGCACCCCCTGATCCCGGTCGATGGCAATCTGTTCCGTGGCCCGCAGCGACCAACCAAAAAAAGGAATGAACATCAGGCTTTTCTTCAGAACGAGAACAAACGGGGGAAACAAGGCATGCAACGTCAACGTCTCCCATGCCGACTGATGTTTGACAAACAGAAGATAGGGCGGTGGGGGAAGGCGTTCCAACCCCGTGACACGGTCCGAAAGTCCACAGGTGATCCTCAGCATCCATCGATTGAAACCAGCCCATTTGCGGGCAACCTCGCGACGGTATGCCAATCGGGAAAACGGCCAGACCACCATGAGCCAGAACGTGAAAAAGACCACCCCCACCATCAATACAAGGAAAAACATTCCCGATCCCAAAATGCTTCTGATGTCGGTCATCCCCGCCCCACATGATCTTGTTGAAAGAAAATCTGCCGTGATGGTTGCGGTTCAATAAAGGCCATCCCCAATCGCAGGCGCCGGAGAACCACCACCGCCACCTCCGCCGCCACCTCCACCGCCACTGTCGCCCGACTCCTCGGAGGAATCCCTGGAATCGGAACGAATCGGCAGTTGACCGGGTTTGAACGCCTCCATCACCATCCCCTTGCTGTCAGGATGGGCAAACTCACCCGTCTCGGCATTGATCGGTTCCAACTGAATCCCCCTGGGGACGGTAAAATCGGTCAGGGGCTGTTCCTTCAACGCCTCGCGCATGAAATCCATCCAGATCGGAAGCGCCGCCATCGACCCCGTCTCCGCATTCCCCAGAACGCCATAGTCGTCAAAACCAACCCATACCCCCGCCACAAGCGCCGGACTGAAACCAATGAACCAGGCATCGCGAAGATCGTTGGTGGTTCCGGTCTTGCCCGCCAGCGGACGCCCCAACTGCATCGCCTTGCGCGCCGTCCCATGGCTGATCACCCCTTTCAACAGACTCGTGATCTGATAGGCAGTCGGCGGATCCAAAACCCTCTTGCCAAAAAGCGTCGGCGGCTTCTGACCCTGCTGTTCCTTGGGATTCACGACGACAGTCTTGGGCTCCTGATGACACAACAGACAATCCCCCCCACGATGACGATGCACCGTCCGCCCATAACGATCCTGAATGCGTGCGATATACACCGGCTCGACCAACTTGCCACCATTGGCAAAAGCGGCATATCCAGTCACCATCTGCAACGGAGTGAATCCATAGGACCCCAGGGAAATGGTCAAATCACGCCGCTCGGGAGGGATGTCCAAACCAAAACGGCGCAACAACGGAATGACCTTGGACAGCCCGATCCGCTTGACCAGCCGGATCGTCACCAGGTTGCGCGAATGGACCAGGGCACTGCGCAAGGTGGTTGGTCCATAGAATTTATGCTCATAGTTTTCTGGCCGCCATTCCTTGAGCGTCCCCGTCTCGGGATCGACATAGGCCATCGGCATGGGACTGTCGTCGATCCGCGTCGTCGGACTGTAGCCCCGATCCAGGGCCGCGGCATAGAGGAACGGTTTGAAGGCCGATCCCGGCTGACGCCGGCTCTGGGTGGCACGGTTGAACTCGCTCTTGCCGAAATCCCGCCCCCCGACCATCGCCAACAATTGCCCCGTATGCGGATCCATCACCACGATCGCCCCTTCCGCCTGGGGTTCCTGGGCCAGCTTCCAGATCTGCCCCTTTTCATCGCGCTCCACCCAGACGACATCGCCAACCGCCAGCACCTCCTCGACCTTGGCGATCACCGGACCAAGGGTTTTCTTTTCACCCTCCATTTTGCGCGCCCACTGCACCCCCTCCAGGGTCAGAAGAATTTTTCGCCCCTCCTCCACCAGGACCACCGTCGCCCCGGAATTTTGTTTGCCCAATGACGTCACCAGCCCCTTGATGTAGCCGTTGACACTGCGCTGTTCCCCCTTGTGTTGCGCCAACCAGGCCGACAGCGACTCGGGATCGGTCCGTTCCAGTCGCTCGATCGGCCCGCGGTAACCATGGCGCCGGTCATAGGCCGCCAATCCGTCAAGCAACGCCTTGTAGGCGGTCCGTTGCAGATTGGGATCCAACGCGGTGTAGACATCCAGCCCCCCGCGGTACAATTGCCCGTTCCCCCACTCGTTCTGAATCGTCCGCCGCACATGTTCCAGATAATGCGGAGCGACCTGCTCCAAAGGCTTCTCCGGTCGCGCCAACCCGAAATCACGTTCCGACCACAGATCCGCCTGCTCCGTGGTGATCAATCCGACCTCGACCATCCGCCCCAGGACCAGCTTCTGCCGCTGCCGCGCCCGCTCCGGAAACCGCCATGGACTGTACCGGCTCGGCGCCTTGGGCAACCCCGCCAGCAACGCCATCTGGCCAATGTTCAACTCCGACACGTCCTTGTCGAAATAAATACGCGACGCCGCCGCCACCCCATAAGCCCCCGCCCCCAGATAAATCTGATTGACGTACAACTCCAGAATCTCCTCCTTGGTGAACTTTCTTTCGATGCTCACCGACAGGATGATCTCCTTGATCTTGCGGTCCAATGTCCGGATCGAACTCAGAAGGAACGTCCGGGCCACCTGCTGCGTGATCGTCGAGGCCCCCTGCGTCACCCGCCCCGCCACCAGATTGGCCACCGCCGCGCGCGCAATGCCCACCGGATCGATCCCGTAATGCTCGTAGAACCGATTGTCCTCCACTGCCAGAAAAGAGTTTACCAACATCGGCGGCACATCCTTCATCGGCACGAACTGCCGCCTCTGGATGTAAAACTCCCCCAACAACTGATAGTCCCGGGCAAAAATGCGCGTCACCAGACTCGGTTGATAGTCGGTCAGCTCGTCGAGCGAAGGAAGCCCCCGCATGTGATGCCGCAATACCATCAACAGCGCCACGCCGCCGACGACGAATAAAAACAACAACATCCCCAGGATACGGGACAGACAGCCTCGGCCCTTCGGTTTTTCGGGTGGTGTCTCCGGAGATTGCCGCGATGGCCTGGGGATTGCCATTCTTCGATTGGACTGTGCTGGATTTCGCGTTCTGACAACCATCCTGGACCCGGAAAGCAAGAGAAAGGACGACGAAAAGGCTTGATGGAGATTGGCAATCTCCATTATAAATCAGAGTTATCGTAATTCAAACCACCACCCGACGGATCGCTCCACATGCCCCTTTTCGGCCCAAAATATAAACCCATTGTCGGCCTGGATATAGGGACATCGGTGATTCGGGCCATGGAAGTCCGTCCCCATGGACGCCACTGGCGCCTTCTGCGTTGTCATCAGGCCCCCCTCCCGCCATTCATGCTCGCCGACGGAAAAATAAAAAAATCGGACGAAGCGGTCGATTTCATCGGAAACTTCCACAAGGAAGGGCGATTCACCACCCCCAGGATCGCCCTTTCCGTCGGCGGCCCCTCGATCATCAGCAAAAAAATCATCGTCGATCGCATGAGCGAAATGGACCTCGAAGACCAGATCACCCTCGAAGCGGAAGAATACATCCCATTCGACATCGACGAAGTCTTCCTCGATTTCCAGATCCTGGGCGACGCCGAGGAACGAATGGCCGTCCTCCTGACCGCCTGCAAAAAAGATTTTGTCAACGACAAACTCGAATTATGCCGACTCGCCGGTCTCGATCCCGTGTTTCTCGACCTCGACTGCCTCTGCATCGCCAATGCCCATGCCGCTTTCCATGAGGACCCCGTCGGAAAAAGAAAAGAAAGAAAACCCTTCTTTTCCCTGACAAGAAAACCGAAAGCTGGCGCGAAAAGTGCATTAAAACCCGGAGCATCGACCACAGGCTCCCGCGGCGGCGCGGAACATTCCGCCGCCGACATCGTCGCCCTGGCCAACATCGGGGGCCAACATCTCAATACCGTCATCCTGGTCGATGGCAAGATCGACTATACCCGGGATCTGTCCTTTGGCGCCCGGTCCCTGATGAACGAACTGACAGAGCAGACAGGTTGGACGATGGACGAATTGCACCAGTCCCTGAAAAATCCCGACTCCGCCGCTCCCGCATCGGCGCTGCACGAGGCCTGGGACAACCTGATCCTCCCCTTCGAAACCAAACTCGCCGGCCAAATCCGGCAATCCCTCGATTTTTTTCAGGCCTCCCGTCCCCACAAGGAAACAGCCGGCATCCTCCTGCTGTCGGGAGGAGCGACGGTGATCGCCGGAATCGAACAACGGCTGTCACAAACGTTGGGCCTCCCGGTGGCGATTTTCGATCCCGCGGGCAAACTCAAGAAGGATCGCGGTCCCCGCGGTCCGCGAATGGAGCATCCGGTCGGCTTTGCCGTCGCCCTGGGTCTGGCCTTGCGGGGTCTGTCGCCGTGATTGCGACCATCAATCTGCTTCCGTATCGCCAGGCACGACGACTCGCCAAGGCCAACCGGATCATCGCCTCCTGGGGTGGCACCTTCGTCGCGACCATCGCCATCCTGTTTTTGATCCATCTCCAGTTTACCGGTCACCTTGAAGCACGCGAGGCACAAGCACGCGACAACGAGGCCATCATCGCCGACCTCGACAAAAAACTGGGCGAGGTGAAAAATATTCGCGAACTGAAGAAATTCATCGAAAACAAACTGAAGCTCATCGAGGAACTGAAACAAAGCCGCAATCTTCCGGTGCGCATCATCGACGAGGTCATCACCGCCCTGCCCGAAAAAAGCTGGCTCAAGGGGATCCAGATGCAGGACCGGACCCTGAAGCTCAACGGCATGGCCCAGTCCAACGCCGTCGTCGCCGGTTTCATGGAACGCCTCAATGCCTCCCCCTTCATCGACAACGTCCGCCTGGGACAGGTATCGCTCAACGCCACCAAGGACAAGGTCAAGGCCTTCAGCCTCGAAGCCAGCTACGCCCCCCTCGAACAGAAGAAGGAGGAACCCGAACCCGGCCATGGCGGGCTGGTATCGGGTACGGGGAGACACCAAAAAGATCCGGCTCCGGGGAAACGCTGATGGATCTCGGCTTCGACCCCATCGGCCTGTTGCGCCTGCCGGCAAAGAAAAAAGCGGCCATCGTCCTGGGGGTCATCGCACTCCTGTCGGGAGGATACGGGTACCTGTATCTTCAGGATGTCTTGGACCAGATCGACAAGGTCAACGCCAGGATCCATGAACAGGAAGAAAAGATCAACGGCAAAAGAGCCATGCTCGCAAGCCTGCCGAAACTGCGCAAGGAACTGGAAGAACTCAAGAAACTCGAAGCCAAGGCCGCCCGCGATCTTCCCTCGAAACAGGAGATTCCCGCCCTGCTCGCCACCATTTCGCAGGCGGGGCATGAACAGGGGCTCGAATTTGTCCTGTTTGCCCCCAAGCAGGAACTCTCCGTCGATATTTATGCCGAAGTTCCGGTCGATGTTCATGTATCGGGAAGTTTTCAGTCCACGGTCGTGTTCATGGACAAGGTGACCCGGATGAACCGGATCGCCACCTTCACCCATGTGACCATGACCCCCAGCACCACCAAGGCCGGGCTGATCACGACGACCTCCCGTTTGACCACCTATCGTTTTCTGGATACCCATGACGCCGGTTTCAAATCACCCACGGACAAGAAATAGGGAACGTCCCCTCATGAACCGTTTGTCCACGGCGCTCCCCGTCGTCTTGTGGCTGCTGTCGTTCACGGCAATCCCGACCGTCATGGGAGAACAGGCCGTGCCCGCCAACGGGTCGAAAACTTCCGGCGCGGAAAAGAACGAAGCCGCCATCACCCCGCCCCCCTTGTGGACCTACACCCCCTACAACCGCAAGGACCCGTTCCAGGCCCCCCCCGACGTCCAAGAGGCCGAAGAACGCCCCCAGGGCGCGGTCATTCCGGAAAAACCAAAACGGACGAAGGAATTTCTCGAATCCTTCGAGCTGGACAGCCTCAAGCTGGTCGCCACCATCTTTCAAATCGAAGGGGAACCGCCCGTGGCCATGGTCGAAGATCCGATGGGGGTCGGTCACCTGGTGGCGGTGGGACACCATCTGGGCGCCAGGGAAGGGCGTATCAAGGAGATCAAGGACGGAATGCTGATTCTCGAAGAACAGGTCAACGACAAGACCGCCCCGCAACCGACGCGCACCGTCACCCTCAAACTTTCCAGAGAGGTCGCGCCATGAAACTGCCACGATCGGCAGGTGGCCAGAGCGGTATCCTTGCCGCTTTGACGCTTTTGTTCCTCGGGATGGTCCTGGTCGGGTCATCCGCCGTGGCCCTGGAGCAAATCGGATCCACCACCTACGGCGCCCACCCCCCTCCCGTTTCCACCGCGCCCACCCCTGCCACGACCGACGCGGCCACGATCCAACGGATCGAATCGCTTCCCGGACCCCAGGGACATCAATTCATCATCCATGGCGATCGCCCGTTGCGTTACCAGGTGTTCAACCTGTCCGATCCGCCGCGGCTGTTGTTACGGATTGCCAATGCCCGCCTTTCGCCCGCGGTGCAACCCGTGACCATCCGTTCCGGGACCATCGACGATCTGACCGCCATCCAGAGCGACACCGGCGCGGTACACATCGAAGTGCGGCTCGCAAGCCCCCAGTCCCACGATGTGATCGACGACGGCAACCGCCTCCATCTGACCATTCCATCACCAACCGCCGCCCTCCCCCACCCCCCCGAAATCCACGACCTGGAGGTCGCCGTCGAACCGATGCGCACGACCGTGGGGCTTCGGGGAACCGGTCCCGGACCGCTGCCACGGGTCCATCGACTCCACGATCCGCCGCGACTGGTCATGGATTTGACGGGATTCACCGGTCCAGACGCGGACAGGACCGAGAAGGTCGATTCGCCCGAAGTCGCCACGGCAACCCTCGTGGCGGGCGCTGGCAAGGCACGGCTTGTGGTGACCCTGAAATCGCCCGAGGTCCGTCATGAACTGATCACGCGCCAGGGACTGCCGACCCTGGTCCTGACCCGTCCCGATCCGGCGACCGCTACCGCCCCTGCGTCGCTGCCAGGACGGATCGAGGATGTCCTGTTCGAACGTGACGGCGCGATGGCTGTTGTACGCATCGCCACCACCACACGCGAAACCGGCCTGAAAGCGGCCCGGGCCGCAAGCGAGCTGCGTCTGACCCTGACCCATCTTCTGTTGCCGCCGCACCTTGTCCGCAGGATGGATGTCACCGCGTTCGCCAGCCCGATCCGCACCATCGACACCTATTTTTCGCACGATGCCGTGCAGTTCGTGATCCGTCTTTCCGATTCCGGCGCCCGGCACGAGATCGTGGAAACCCCCCGGGAAATCCTGGTCCGGGTCCACCCCGTCAGGGAAGTCGCCACCGGCGACAAGAAGAACGAACCGGTCCATACCGGAAAGAAGATTTCGATGGACTTCAAGGACATCAACATTCACAACGCCTTGAAGCTCATCGCCGAGGTCAGCAAACTCAACATCATCGTCGCCGACAGCGTCAGCGGCACCCTGTCCATGAGACTGGTCGATGTCCCCTGGGATCAGGCCCTGGACCTGATCCTCGCCGCCAAGGGGTTGGACAAGGAGGTCCAGGGCAACGTCATCCGCATCGCCCCGATGGCGGAAATCCAGGCCACAGCCGAAGCCCGGCGCAAGACCATCGCCAGCCAGGAACAACTCGAACCCTTCATCACCGAACTGATCCCCGTCAGCTTCGCCAACGCCCAGGACCTCGCCAGTCTCCT
Organism: Magnetococcales bacterium; assembly: GCA_015228815.1. Taxonomy (NCBI): domain Bacteria; kingdom Pseudomonadati; phylum Pseudomonadota; class Magnetococcia; order Magnetococcales; species Magnetococcales bacterium. The sequence continues at coordinate 65,788 of JADGCV010000023.1, forward strand.
GAAGGAGGGGGTCAACAACGAACAACAGGGGACCCGTATTCTCTCCCCCGGAGGGGCCATTTCCATCGATGCGCGCACCAGTACCCTGATCATCAAGGACATTGCCCGCAACATCGCCATCATCCGCGACCTTGTCGCCAAACTCGACAAACCCACGGCCCAGGTGCTCATCGAGGCCCGGGTCGTGGAAATCAACCGTTCCCTGAAGAACGACCTGGGCATCCGCTGGAGCGCCTCCTATGTCCCCGATGTCGGCGACAACACGCAAATTTCCACCGCCACCATGGTCGATGTCGGCATCCCCGGCGCATCGGGGACTCTCAACCTGAATCTGGGAACCCTGTCGCCGCTCATGGACCTTGACATCGAGCTGTCGGCCCTGGAGGCGACCGGCAAGGCCAAGACCATCTCCTCGCCCCGGGTCCTGACCATGGACAATCAGCAGGCGAGCATCACCCAGGGGGAAAACGTCCCCTACAATTCCGAATCGGAGAGCGGCGGCACCACCGTCCAATTCGTCGAGGCCTCGCTCAAGCTCAGCGTCACCCCCCACGTCACCCCCAACGGCTTCATCGCCCTCAAGGTATCGGTCACCAACAATTCCATCGGCTCCGGCGGCTCGCCCCCCCCCATCAACACCAAGGAGGTGAGCACCCAGGCCCTGGTGCGCAACAACGAAACCATCGTTCTCGGGGGAATCTTCACCAAGAACCAAACCAATGACAGCACCGCCGTTCCTGGTCTGAACAAGATTCCCTTCCTCGGCGACATTCTGTTCAAGAACAAGAGCGACGCCACGTCGCAAAGTGAACTTCTGATCTTCATCACACCACGCATCGTGCCATCGGGGGCCTCATGATCCACGAAACCCTGCTCCTGGACCTGGGAACACGGTCCTATCCCATCGATTTCGGCCCCGGCCTGCTCGACACGGTCGGAGCGCGTCTGCGCGCGCTGCGCCTGGGCGGACAGGCAGCCATCATTACCAACGATACCGTGGCGCCACTCTATCTGCATCGGGTCCAAACCTCGCTGGAGCAGGCCGGCTTCACGGTCGTGCCCATCGTGTTGCCCGATGGGGAGGTCCACAAGAACTTCGAAACCATGCAACGGATCTTCGATCACCTTCTCCGGCATCGGCTGGAACGATCGGCCTTTCTGGTCGCCCTGGGAGGGGGAGTGATCGGCGACATGACCGGATTCGCCGCGGCGACGTTTCTGCGCGGCGTCTCCTTCGTCCAGATTCCCACCACCCTGTTGGCGCAGGTCGATTCGAGTGTCGGCGGCAAGACGGGCATCAACCATCCCCTGGGCAAGAACATGATCGGCGCTTTTCATCAACCACGCCTGGTCACCTGCGATCTGGCAACGTTGACCACCCTGCCGCGACGGGAATTCGTGGCGGGAATGGCGGAGGTGATCAAGTACGGCCTGATTTGGGATGAATCCTTTTTTCATTTTCTGGAACAAAACCTCGGGGCCATCCTCGCCCTCGATGGCGAGGTTCTGAAGGAGGTGGTCCGCACCTGTTGCGCCATCAAGGCGCAAATCGTCGGCGCCGACGAGCATGAAAGCGGCATTCGCGCCATACTCAATTTCGGTCACACCTTCGGACACGCCATCGAATCCCTGACAGGATACGGACAGTTCCTCCATGGCGAAGCGGTCGCCATGGGCATGGTGATGGCGGCGGACCTGTCACGGCGCCTGGGATGGATTACCGACGCGGATTGGCAAGGGGCCGTGTCACTCATGGGCCTGGCCGGTCTCCCCATCGCCCCCCCGCCATTCACCGTCACTGCCTTTCGTGATTCCTTCTCACGGGACAAGAAGGTGCGGGATGGCCGGCCACGGTTCGTATTGCTCCAGAAAATCGGCCAGGCCGTCGTCACGGCGGATGTCCCCGGGGATCTCCTCGACGAACTTCTGCGCGACCATGTCGGAAGTCGCGGTCAAGATTGATGGTCACACCCCATGCGCCCCCCTTCCCCACCCGATAGGAACAAAATCAAAATCAACACCCTGGGGGCAATCCCCCAGACATCTTTTTTCTTTCAATAATTAAATCTGGAAGGTACCTGGGCAATTACAGAATTTTTTTCGAATCCGGATTGGGTTGTGGTATACTGTCGATGGTATCGAGTCGTAACCGTTCAGACCCCCCTGGATTTTTTCCCCTCTCCCTCTGGGAGAGGGGCAGGGGTGAGGGAACCGGCG